>JAHENA010000056.1 GCA_024643405.1 Flavobacteriales bacterium
CAAGTGGGACCACTAGTAAACATGAGCCTTTCAAGAATTTGAAAGGCTTTTTTTGTTAATATCTTGCACATAGTTTGCACACTTTGATCATAAATTCCTTTTTATAGCAATAATTAAAACTATTTATACACAAGAAGAGCCAAATCAATAACAGTTAATTTAATAGAAAAATAATAATTAAAACATGTCTAAATCTTGTCCAATTACAATCTTACCCTTATAATTTTTTGCTATTTCATCTCTCAAACTTTTTTCAGATGAACCCATTTGTATTACATGGTACACCACTAACATTTTCGGTTTTGCTTTATTGGCGATTTCTCCCAATTCAATGGTGTTGGTATGGTTTTTAGAATGGTAGATTTGCCAAGATTTGTCGGTTAAATCTAATTTTTCTTTACTGATTACTTCATGTAGAAGAATGTCTGCACCAGTTGCATATTGTATTAGTTTCTCTGAAGGTGTCGTATCTCCTGATAGGACGATTACTTTATCAGGGGTTGTAAATCTATATCCCCAAGCATTTGGCCAATTACCATGAGTAACAGGAAATGCTTCAACTTTCACATTTTTGTCTTCATAGACGATGCCTTCTTCCTTAATTTCATGACTATTTACTTGCCAACCTTGATTATTAGTGGGTTCCGACCCATTTGTGCGAATTTTGATATCATCTTCAAAAGCCTGAAGCATATAATTAGTCATTTTTGTGATTCCTTCAGGACCATAAACCTGTAGAGGCTCATTTCTTCGATTACCAAATCTATCAATGGCCCAAGGTGTAAGAATTAAATCTGGATAACCCATTGTATGATCAGAATGCAAGTGTGTTAAAAAAGCATGTTTTACATTAGAGATTCGGAGTCCGTTAATCACATTTTTTGGCTTTCCATAGCGCTCTATCCTTGCAGCCAATTTGCGCATTAGTCCAGGTCCGAAATCTACAATATATGGCGTTGAGTTTACAACAATGGCCACCGAACAACCCGAACGATCAGGGTCAGCCTCTGGTGATCCAGTTCCAAGAAGAACTACTTTGGTGATTTTAGAATCTGAAAAATCTCTTTGTGCATAAACACTTATGGTGATTATAAAGAGAAAAATGGTGGTTCTTAATTTCATTGGTTCAAATATTAATTTTTCAGAGTGAATCTCATATAACTGGTAAATAAAACCATAATAGTCGATATCTATAAATTATTATTAATGCCCTAATCTAATGAATTTTGATGAAGAGCCAACTAATTTATGTGTTTGATTGGTTTAAACATTTTCTAATAATAGAGATAACTAATCCTTAAAGTGATGTGAGCCTTTTTGAAGTTTGTAAAAGGAATACAACGCGGTTTTGATCCATAAAAAATCTCATTTACCATGTTTTCCTTTTATCAATTACCATTATTGGTTTTCGACTCAATATTGGATACTGAAGCTTTTGGATGATTTCTTTATCATGAAACTCTATTTTTGGCAAAACCCTTAGCTTTGCCCTAAAGTGATCTTTAATGTCGTGAAGCAAGGTTTCGCTTGGAGCTTGTGTTGCTATTTTTAAAAGGATTTCGTCAGTGCCAATACTATTTTGAGAGATTTCGACAACATAGGTTTCTACATCGCTAAAGTGATTTAAAATATCATACATTGCTGGAGGATATAATGTTGTGCCTTTATACTTAATCATTTGTTTTTTGCGTCCTAGTACAGGACCTAATCGCGTAGTACTACGACCACATGAACATACATCATTATGAGCTTTCACCATATCACCAGTCTTAAACCGTAATAATGGCATAGCTTCTACTCTTAAAGTTGTAATAGTAAGCTCACCAACTTGACCGTCAAGAACAGGCATATTACGATCATCTAAAATCTCAATAATTATAAGTTCGGGATGATGGTGTCCCCCTTTGAGTTCTTCACATTCGGTAAAGGCCGTATTCATTTCTGTGGAAGCATAAGTTGAATATAATTGAATGTTCCACTGACTTTTAATTTTTGTTGCTAATGTATTAAGTGAAAAATCTTCATTTCTTAACGATTCGCCAATACAAATGGCTCCCTTAATTCCAGAAGCATTCATATTTATATCATTAAGCTGGGCGTATTCAATAAGTTTTAACAGAAATGAAGGCACTACAATTACATAGGTTGGTTTAAATTTTAAAATAGAATCCCATTGAAGTTCTGGAATTCCATTGCCTACTCGAATGATACTTGCACCAAGTTCTCTTGCACCCAAAAAGTATGCTAACCCCGCAATAAACCTTCGATCCATTGTGGTCATAAGTTGAATGACATCCTCCTTTTTAATTCCTGCACAGGCAAAAGAAATAGCTTCATTATAAGCGAGACGCTTTAAATCGTTTTCAGATAAAACAAAAGTTACAGGTTCTCCCAAAGTTCCTGAAGTTGTGACATAATCGATAATTTCATTTTTGGAGACACAAATAAAATCATCATTATATTGCTGTAAATCGTCTTTTGAAGTTGTTGGTAAACAAGTTAAATCCTCAAGCGTATTGATGCTAGTAATATCAATGTTATGTTGCTTGAACATTCTTTTATAAAATGCTGAATGCGTGTTTAAATACTCTAAAAGAGGCTGCAATTGTTCCTCTTGATAGGCTTTAATTTGTGCAGTTGATGCTTTTTCTATTTCCGGAATCATAAATTTAACGCTCTTTTTAATTTTTTAATATTCAAATCAATTTCACGTTGGTAAGGAACGGTTGAGATTTCTTTTGTTTTCGCTTCTTCAAAAGCGTTTAAGGCGGCGGTGTAATATCCTTTTTTATAATAATACTTTCCTGTCAAATAATAGGCTTCCCAATAATTAGGATTTGTTTTTTGTAAAGTTAAAATCATTGAAGACACAACAATTTCATTATGATCAATTGCACGCAGTACCTTACTGCGCAATGTTTTATACGTTTCATAATCTTTATAAGCTTTTGTAAATTGAAAACTATCTTTTTCAATAGTTAGAGCCTGATTTGCCAGTGCTTTTTTATTCGATTTATTAAAAACATCATTCAAATTATAAGCCACAAATTCACCTAATTGATACGGATTTGACGATACCCAAACCAAACGTTTCTCTGGTTGAAACACAATGGAATGATGTGCCAATAACTGGTTGAGAGCTTTTTCATTGCCATAACCAAGGGTTTTATCTTGTAATCCGTTTTTGTTTCTTAAGATATCAACTGCAATTTTAGGTGTTATTTTTGGTTGTTTTTCTAAAAGTTCTTCCATGCGATTATAACGGTATTGGGAATGACTTTCCTTAATATGCTTCAAATTATTTTTATCACTTGCATAGGCTTCACTTTGAAAATGATTTGAACAAATTAACTGATTGGAATTTGCGACATTATATACACCAAAATTCTTTGGAGAAACTTCAATTACAATAGCCTTATTATCGTTTGCGCTACCAACAAATATAGATTCAGACACAAAAACTTTACGTTTTTTTGCAATGGCAATGGCTTCGTCAATTGTTGACGCATATTGTAAAATCTCTCTGTTTAAAATAGAAATTGGGGTTTTTGCTATCATAGGAATTTTGGACTTACCGGCATTAATGGTAACTGTAAGTCCATGTTCGTTCATTCCAGAAACAACACCAATCATTCCTCCCCAAGTTACTGACATAAACTTGTATCCTTGGGATGGATTTACAAATGAAATAATTTTTTCTTTTGAAAAATCATCACCCATATAAAAATCAAAATTTCTGCCTATTATTAAACTACCGTCTTCGGTTTTTTCTCCCCAAGCAGCAAACGATGAACACCCTACCAAAGCTAAATCTTGCAATGCATGGCCAATATCATGGGCTCCATGTAAGTACAAAACCCTTAAGTAAGGATTAGCAACATAATTATACTCCTTTGAAGCGTATTTTGAAAGACCATATATTTCAGCTTTAAATTCTGATGGGACATGTAAATACATTTTTCTGTTGAACCATGCTATAAACCTACGCAATAACGCTTGTTTCATCTTTGTTGGAACAATTGTATTAATTTTTGAGAAGAATATTTGTTCTTGTCTATTAAATAGTTCTTGAGTTAAACCACCTGTTATTAGCCCTCTTTCAAATGGATCTCCTTCCACATAAAGCTCCCATAAGCCATGTTTGTTTTTATTTAATATATTATTTCCTAAAACAAATGAAGTATCCGAAGTTTTTATCCGTTCAGGAATAGTGGAATTGTATGTGCTAACATCCGGGACATCATGTAAAGATTTAGAAACGCCACAAGAGGTCATCAATAAAATCAGCAGAATAGAAACAACTTTTTCATTTAATGTACCATTAATTAACCACATACTACTTATGCATCTTTAATACTTTATTGGTTTTTTTTATTGCTAATTCTTCTTTAAAATTTAACCATTTTTGGCCAAAGTACCGACGCATCGTATTATCAAAATGTCGCATAATAAAAACATTGTATAGCATGTTTACTATTTTTGCTGGTCGTCTAGGCAATGCTCTTAAGGTCATAGATAAACCCCCATCTAAATACTTAATATAATGCCAATAACCACTAGGCATATATAAAGCATCACCATGTTTCATATGTACTTGAATACCTTCAGCATATTGCAAAGCAGGATATGTGTTAAAATCTGGATTATCCATATCTATTTTATCTATATTATGAATAGAAAAAGGAACCCTATATAAGTATTTAGATTGTTCTTGTGAAAAAAGCGTTACACTTTTAGTGCCATGGAAATGAAAATGCATACTATCTGGTAAATCTATATCATAGTGCATAAATACTTTTGATTTTCCGCCACCGAAAAATAAAGCAGGTAATCGTTTAAAGAATTTTAAACCAATGTCAGGGTATTTAAAATCTTTAAGTAATTCAGGCATATTATCTAAAATATTATAAAAGAAAATACGCAAATCTGTAGGTTCAGTTTTTAATAACTCTATATAATCATACAATTTTAATTTCTTAACTGGCTCATAAACACTTTGTTTACCGGTTGCGGGTTTATTGTTGTAAAGAGGTACAA
This sequence comes from Flavobacteriales bacterium, assembly GCA_024643405.1. Lineage (GTDB taxonomy): Bacteria > Bacteroidota > Bacteroidia > Flavobacteriales > Flavobacteriaceae > Yeosuana. The sequence goes on from JAHENA010000056.1 coordinate 5,038, forward strand.
TTTGATCGCCAGAACGTTCTTGAATATAGTCTAGATTCCATTTTTGATAGGCATCCCAGTCTTTGGTTAGGTCTTCTATTAAAACAGGGAGTTGTGGTTTATAATAGTACTTAATAAAGTTTTCTTTTGAAATATTTTTAACCCGTGTAATTGGTGTTGTTTTAATATGTTGCATGACAATTAATTTAATACTTTTTTTCTGTCTTATTGACTTCCAATATCTTATTTAATAAATATTCTTTTCCTAAAATTTCAGAACATGTTATCACCCCTCCAATAGTGACACCTAAAATACCATGCATGTTTAAACTTTGTCCAGTAAACAACAAATTTTTCACTTTAGTTCTAGGAGACACAAATGAACGTAATGGATTGTTCACATCTTTCACATACCCATAAATAGAACCTCTGTTGGAACCTATATAATCTCTATATGATAATGGAGTTGAAGTATAAATATCCTGAATACAATTACGCAGATTTGGAAATTTTTTCTCTAATTCCACTATTAGTTTTTCAGCTTTTTCAGCTTTAAATTCGTCATAAGTTTGCCCTCTATTGTTTTTATTTGCAACGGTGTTAAAAGTGCTTTCCCAAGGCGCTACATCTTCAAAGCGCATATAAGTCATCACCGTTAAGCTGTCTCCCCATTCGTCCATGTTTTTTTTAATGCCCATTGATACCATATAGCCTTCTGGCCAACTTTCGTCAGTATAGTTTTGGGCATCCCAAACTTTGTTATAATCTTTAATATGATAGTAATTCTTATTATGATATTTAAAAGACTTGGGTTTTAAAACAATATATAAACTAAATCCAGCTATGATGCTTTCAATGTTTTGAATTCTGTTTACGTAGGATTTTCTAAAATTGTCTTCTCCAACAAGTTTTAAGGTGAGTTTGGGTTCGATATTTGAGATAAATAGATTACCCTTTATTTCCTTTCCGTTTTTTGTAAACACAGAGGTAATTTTACCCTCATTAAACCCGAAATTTACAACTTCATGGCGCTTAAATGCGTTACCTCCAAGCAGTTTTAGCTTGCGAATTAAAACTTTGGCAATTTGGCCACCACCATTAACACATCGGTAAGCGCTTTCAATGTACGAATTTATGGTGAGAGCATGAATATAAAAAGGTGAGCGATAGCCATCTCCTGCATATAAAAAATTGGTGCCTGCCAAAACTGCCTGCAGTTTTTTGTTATGAGTAAGTGAATTGATATAGCTTTTTGCCTGAAGACTAAAAATACTTGTGTCATCGTAATAAGGCTCACCGTGTTTTAATTTATATAAAGGAAACTTACCACAAATTTCCTGGAGCTTTTCACAATAGGTTTTAATTGCATTCTCTTCTTCAGGGAATTGAGCCACTAAAGTTTGAATAAAATTTTCATAACCTTGAGCATGTTTATATTCATTTTTATCATTATCAAACGAAACGATATCAAAGCCATCTCCGTCTAATTTTTTTAAATTCAACTCATCTATTATATCGAGATATTTAAAATATTGATATAAATTTTGTCCTTCTGTAAGTCCTCCAATATAATGTACACCAGTATCAAAAATAGTTTTGTTTCTAACAAAGGTTTGTAAGTTTCCTCCAAATTGGTTGTTTTTTTCCAACACACATACACTGTAACCTTCCTTTGCCAAGATATTTGCCGAAACCAAACCTCCTAAACCACTACCAATGATTACAATATCGTAATGCTCCTTCATTTTTTTATTAATTGTTTGGTTAAAATAATCATACTCTTATCTTGAAAACTATTTATAAACCCTAAATCCAGTAAACTTTCAATGGATAATTCTAGACCTTCCTTCAATAAAATTATATGAGTAACATCATTATTTAAAAAAGTAATTATCTGATCTACAACTATTGTGTTTATGTTGATAATAACGATACTAGCTTTTTGGGTTAAAGCATTCTCAACTGAATCAGCAAAGGTTATTTTATGTTTATTGGCAATATAACTGTTTCTGACAATTAACCTTATATCCTTATCTTCAATATAGGTAACAATGGTTCTATCAATTGCATTTAAAGTTAATAAAAAATCCAACTGACCAGCATCTTTAGAAAGGTGTACAATTGTATCCATTTCACCCACAAGGTTTAATATGTGTTGATATGTTTCTTGATGTGTTTTAAGATCTTGACGCACCTTTTTATAAAGAGTATCACCCTTAAATCTAAAATCGTCAAGTAGAATTTCGTGAAAGTAATTTACATTTTCATTCTCCTTTCTGAAAACGTTAAATTCAGACCTAAAATATGCTGTAATTTGTTTTGTTCTTTGCGAATAATTTTTACTAAATCGTGTATCATCTGGAGTAATTCTGTTTAGTATTTTTAAGGTTATCCTTCCATTTCTAATCATTGCGTTACCTTTAGGAATCACATCATAATTACCGTGAATAAGTATTGGTATCACATCTAGCTGAAAGTTTTCTGCAATATAGAAAGCGCCATTATGAAATCGCCTTATTTTAGAGGTCCTTGAACGAGACCCTTCAGGGAATAACATTAACGAATACCCTTCATCAACTTTTTTCTTCAAATGGTCTAGCCCATTATCAATTCCTTTTGATACAGGATAAAAGCCTGCCAATTGTACTGCTTTGCCAAAAACTGGGGAGTTGTAAACCCAATCGTTTACCAGAAAAATGATTTTTGGGTGCAACATTCCAATTGCTAAAATGTCTAAAAATGACGTATGATTTGCTATAATGACGGATTGTGTGTTAAAAGTCTCAAGTTTCTCATTGATGATTTTTTTAATAAGAAATGGGTTGGTGTAGAGCACGGATTTCATAAATTTAGAAATAACTATATGAAACCATTTCATTTTCGTTTTCTTGTTTATAGGCACTACTTTCATTAAGGTAATACTTAACAGAGAAAGCACGAACCCACCTAATCCAAAATAGGTAAAAGACAATATCGAATGCACAAGTAACCGTAATGATATTGGTCTTTTTGAACTATTGCCAATGAACAACTCGAATAATAGTGGCTGAAAGGTAAAAGAAATAAAAATGGCCGATAGAAGTCCGATAACACAAACCAATGAGATAGAATATAGGGCAGGATGTTTAGCAAAAATTAAAACGCCCACACCTAATATAGTAGTAATTACTGATAAAAGTATAGAGGTTTTATGTGTTGCTAATGAGCTTTCCCCTGTTCTGTATTCGTGGAGCAATCCGTTGGTGATAAAAATACCATAATCAATTCCTAAACCAAAAATAAAGGTTGAAATAATGATATTAAAAATGTTAAACTCAATATGAAACAACCCCATAATACCGATAGTTAACAGCCACGAAAGGCATATTGGAATTATGGTAACTATAGTAAGTGAAAAACTGCGATAGAACAACAACAAAATGAACAGTACAACAATTAGAGAATAGCCAATTAAACTATTGAAATCATTTTTCAGGTTACCTAAAAAGGTCTCATTCATTAGTTGCCTATCAATTACCAAGGTTTGTTTCTGGTCTTTAAAAGTTTCAACAATTTTTTTTGAATTATTGCCTTCAACTTTGACCAATGTGGATATCGTTGTAAAGTGATCTTTTGTAGCAATGTAATCATCAACCGAAACTATTTTTAAATTTTTATAATCTTCGCTGTTCAAAACGTCAAAGTCTTTGTTCAAAAGAGTATAAAATGAATTAAAAGTGTTCGATTTAAAGCCTAAGGAATTGCCACTTTCAATAAGATTATCCTGAGTGTTTTTAATGGTTTCCGCATCCCAAAAGGTCTTCCATGTATCAATCCGTTCTCTTTGTATTTGTTCAGAATGCATTAATGTACTAATCGAACTAAATTTATCAATTTGCTTTTCAGTTTTTAATTGCTCCAGTTTATTTAAAATCTTTTCATTAATGCTCAAAACATCTTGTTCAGAATTACCATAAGCTATAAGATAAATGGATTTTGAAGCACTACTGGTCAGCTTATCTAAACGTTCTTGGGCTTCTTTTAATTCTTGAGGTTCATAATGCAGTTTGTCTAGGTTATTATTAAAGATTACTGTATTATAGGTAAATAAACTTCCAAATAATAAGATGCCAAATATTACTAGAGCCCATTTGTTTTTATGTAACGAATAGATTGCAACACTATCGATAAATGTGTGTTTTCTAACCTTTTTACTACTGTCTTTATACACTTGAGGGATAAATAACAACGCGAAGCATGATGCGCCCAATACACTTACAGCCGCAAAAATACCTAAGTCCTGTAAAGCTTGAGAGTTTAAAAACAACAAACATAAAAAAGCCAATGCGGTTGTTAAACCACTCATTAATATTGGCTTGGTTATTTCTTCGTACAAGGACTTCATGTTGTTGTTGTTCCTAATATGTGTGAGAATATGAAGTGGATAATCAAGCGTTACCCCAATAAGAACAGAACCGATACCTAAAGAAATTGCTGAAATTTTTTCATGTATTAAATGGAGCACAGCAATAGCTAAAAGACCTCCAAACAATGTTGGAATAAATAAAATAATGGGAACCGTCAATTTTTTATAAAATACAATAAAAAGGACCAGCAGTATAGTCATTGCAATTCTAACGGTAAGCTTAATATCCCCTTTTATCTGTTCGGCATTAGCAACTGCAATTAAGGTACCACCAAAATATTCACATTGCACTTTGCTTTTATATACATCATTGAGTTGAGAATTAATTGCGTATAAATTCTCGACAAGCTTTGTATTTTGCTCGGTTTCACTGGAATCAAAAGAAGGTGTTATAAAGAGCAGAATATGATGCTTATCATTACTTAACAAAAATCCTTGATGTATGGTAAATCCATCTCCAAAGCTCAACTGTTGTAATTTCTTTAAAGCTACAAACGATAAGCCCAAAGGATCTTTCAAAATAATATCTTTTGCTACAATTCCGGATGGTGAGATTAAGGTTTTATAATTTTTTAAGGTGATGGCTTCAATACTGTCTTTACCAATTTTATTTTTTACATTAACGTAATCACTTTTATCAAGAAATAGGGGGAGATTTTTGTACACAAAGTCTAATGTGTTTAAAATATCATCGTCATCAACTTTACCTTGAATTTGTTTGATGTAGGAGTTAGAATTCTTTTTGATACTATCCATAAATTGAATAGCATATTGTGTTAAATCATCAAGAGTCCCTTCTGGTTGAAGCGAAATATTTACAATAATTTTATCGGCAAAGTTTACTGTTTTAAGAGCTTTTTGGGCTTCTGTATTATTGGTGTTTGTTGGGATGAGTTTGGTGATATCTTCTTCAAACTGGATTTTTGAAGCCACAAAGATCAAGATCAGAAACAGCGTTGTCAATATTCCAAAACCTAACAGCTTTTTAGAAAATAGAAATCGATATATATAGTAAAAAAAATTAGTCATTAGACAGGGCTATTTTCTTCTTTTGAAAAAACAATAAAAGGAAGTAACTTAACAACCCAACTGTAAACGCCCCTATAATAGCTAGAGAGAAACTGCCAATTATGTATGTTTTGAGATGTTTTAAAACTTCGATGTTTTCACCAATATCATCAATAGAATATGTAAAATTATGTCCAAGAATAAAGTTGCCCAAGTATAAACTTGCGAGAATAATAATTGGAATTAAGGGAGGAATACTAATATTAGAAAATCCAAAAGCTATGGTCTTATTTAGTTTTAGCACTATTGCTAGAAAAACTACCAGCATGGATTGTAATCCCCACAAGGGAGAAAGCCCAATAAAAATGCCTAAAGCTATCGATAATGCCTTTTTAATTGGCGAATCATTACTACCCATAAAGTCTTCAAACAGAAAGCGTTTAATGCCTTTGCCTTTAAATTTTCTAAAAAGGTCACGTGGTTTGATATAAAAAATAGCAACAATCACCAGCCAAGTGTTTAAAATACTTATTCGTGTAAAATCCTTTAAAGGCCTAAAGTGGGAAATACGGTTAGTGTCGTCGTAAAATACATCAATTGGTACATTTTTTATGGTTACACCTCTCCAAGCAGCTTTTACTATGACTTCTATTTCAAATTCAAATTTTGAGGTATGCAATTTAAGATTTTTGAGACTTTTTAAAGGATACAATCTAAAACCTGATTGGGTATCCTGAAGCGTAATACCCGTTTCAAACCAAAACCAAAAATTTGAGAATTTATTACCAAAATTACTTTTTTTAGGCACATTTTCATGGTTCATATTGCGAGCCCCAATAAGTAAAATGTTTTGGTTTTCTTCTTTTTTCAGTGCATTTATAAAAACAGGAATGTCTTTTGGATAGTGCTGCCCATCAGAGTCAATAGTTATGGCATAATTAAAACCTAAAGATTCAGCACATTTAAACCCAATTCGCAATGCATTTCCTTTGCCTTTGTTTTGAGGTAAATTAATGTGTTTAATTTGAGGATACAACTTCAGAATTTGAGCAGTATCATCGGTAGCACCATCATTTACAACAATGATATTATCAGTATAGCCCAAAACACCATCAATAACGTTTTTAAGCGTCTTACAATTATTGTAGGTTGGGATTATGACACACCATTTTAGGCTGATAAGCTTATGATTTGTTGTAATTTTTGTCATGAAACCTCAAGAATCTAATAAAAAGATAACTAACCTTTTTAGTGGTTTATTTTAAAATAAAAACACCGTTACATTTTAAAGCAATTGTGCCATTTACAAATTTAGTAATGTTCTTTACATTCACCGTATTATTTTCTTCAATTATGGAGAGTTCTAAAATCAAGTCCGGGTTCAAATATGGATTTATTATAGCAGTAAACTTCACATTAGAAATATTTTGTAAAAAAAGTAGACGTTTTGTGTAATCTTGTACAATTTCTTTTATTGCTTGTATCATACAAACCCCTGGAGTTATGGGGTTTTCTGGAAAATGACCCTTAAAAACCGAGTGATCCTTATTAAGTTTTATAAGCACATGAATTGTGTTTTCATCAACCTGATCTATTTTAAGTGTTTTGTAAAAATCTTTAATGAGCATTGATTATGTTAAATAAAGTTGATTATCAAATTTTTTAATTAGTGATTATTTAGAAAGGTTAAATCAATATTAATAGGAATATTTTTATGTTGAATTTGAATATTTTCAGCAATTGAATTTTGAACATTGTCAAAGGTGATAATTATTTTTTCTTTTGATTGTGTTGAATTAATGATTTTAATCAATTCTTTAGTTTGAGAATCCACAACATAATGGTTAAATCTATGGTTTATTTTAGTTTGGTAAATATCAAATTGCGAGCCTTTTTTAAATGCTCGGTTAACATTGTTGTTCTCCTGAGTTAAGATTTGAAAATCCCGCTTAAGTATATTAATAATTATTTTTCTGTTAATTTCCTCCATGATAAAATGAGTTTTAAAATCATTCTCAATGAATTCAAAATCGAAAATTTTATTGCCAAAATTTGTTGTAAACACAATACGATGGTTATTTTCTTTCAACTTCTTAATGATTAAAATACCCCCAAATACTTTATCATATACATTAAGCTTTGCTTTATAAACATAATCTGTATTTACATTGGCAAAATAGGGATTTATAAATTGGCTTAAGTTGACATTATATTCTGGCAAGCCTTTAATGGTAGGAACTCCACAAGAAAATAAAAGAAACATAAATAACACACTAATTATCGAAAACTTCATTATTCACATTGGTATTGCGTATTTTATTGTGGAAAATAATTTTGGTATAGTCTTTTGAAGGCTCGATCATTTTTACTTCTATTACATCGTTTGATTTTTTATCAAATATCAGCTCAAATAAAGCAATAAATTTAAGCATGCCCTTATCTTTTGGAACAAATTTAACTATGAAATTCTCTTGAGTTTTGTAATACGACACCTCAAAATCATTATTGTTGAACATATTTCCTTTTAAACTATTTGTAATCATGTCATTCAGGCTTTTAAACATTTTATTAGACCCAATGTCAATCTTACTTTTATCACCCCCATCGTTTATAAACAATTTATCTTCTTTAAATATGACACTATATTTATAAGGTGAAGTGTATTCCCATTTTACAGAATTAGGAGCTTTAAATGCCAAGTTTCCAAATGTTTCAATATCATTATTTAAAAAACTTAGATGCTTATATTGAATAAAATCACTAACAATTGTTTTCGTTTGAGCGTCTTGTCTTATCACATTTTCCTTGAACGTTTTTATTTCGTTTTGGCTAAGTAATTCTTGAGAGAGAGAAACATTGGTGCTTAAAAAAAGTAGAATTACAGTTAAAACATTACGCATATGCTTCTATATTAAATAAGTTATCAATTGTTATGCTTTGATATCCATTCTCCTTTAAAAACAACAACAATTGTTCCAAAACCTTAACGGTTATTTCTTGAGAATCATGTAATAGGATAACAGCTCCAGGAGAAACTTTTTTAGTTATTCTATTTAGGATTTTATAATCTTTTTTAATGACGGTATCAAGGGATCTAATATTCCAACCAATAACATGGTGTTTGGTAATTTTAATTGCCTTTGCAATAGAGGGGTTTGTAACACCATAAGGTGGTCTGAATAGCTTCATTTTTTTTCCAATAATAGACTTAACAAGTTCATTGGTCTTTTCAATTTCTTTAACGATATCCTGCTTTTTATAAAAATCAAATTGTGGCGAATGTGAATAGGTATGATTTCCTATGGTATGTCCATCTTTTACAATGGTTTTTACCATGCCTGGGAACTGTTCAATTTGTTTTCCAATACAAAAAAAAGTTGCTTTTGCATCATATGTCTTAAGTAGTTGTAATATTTGAGGAGTGAGATTGCTGTTTGGACCATCATCAAAGGTAATGGCAACATATTTTTCTTTCAAATCCGAATTAGAATTAAAAGCTTTTAAATGATAATTCCACAAGATATTGAAACTACCAATTGTAGTCATTACTAACCAAAATAAACCGAGAATTATATATGCTAAAAGGGGAATATTTAAATAAAGTTCACTAACCAACAAACCAGTTAGCAGGATTACGGAAATTATATTTATGTTTTTAAATGTTAACATGAGGTAAGAAGTGTAAAACTATGTTGCCGACCCTTAAACTGGTTATATAATAAAACGTTTTTATAGCGTGATTTTTCTACATTATTAAGCTTAACGCTGTTTGGGATATACTGCTTTTTAAGAATGTTTGTTGCTACCCAAAAGCCAAAAGCTGATGCTGTAAAAAATTCTCCACAAAGATGTTTGTAATGTATTTGAGGAATCGTATCAAAAAGCAATCTCTGCAAATTATGGTAATAACAATCAAATTCGTCACCATTACAACCAAGCACAATAACATCCACATCCGATAAAAGTAAACGATTTTGATTTAAAAATTCTTTTAAGTTTTCCTGAATTGAATCTGGTGTAGCAATATTAATAATTTGAATTGCCTTAAGTTCACAATAACTACCATCTTGCCTTGAAGATGATATTGTAAAGAAATGTGCACCTTCTCCAAATGGTGTTAAGATAGCTTGTGATTGGTTTTCTTCAGAAATTACAATATCCTGAATAAATTGATTGCCCAGTTCATCAACAGCTCCAACCAATACATTAGAGGCTTCATTTTCATGTAGCAATAATTGGGCATCATATAAAGCAGATTCAAACGAAACGGAACCATGCACGTAAGAGACATTGTACCCTTTGCAATCTAGGGTCAATGCTATTTGAGCCGCTACGGTATTGTGAGTAGAATTAATAAAGGATGTAGGTGTTAAATACTGTTCATCATTTTCAATTATAGAATTTAAAAACTTTTCAGAATCTTCAATACAACCCATACCTGTTCCTGTAATAATTGCATCAGGACATGCTAATTGGGCTGAATCTAATGCCAATTTTGATGCTGCGATACCCATTTTCACGCCGGTAGCCATACGACGGCCAGTAATAGGATTTATAAAATCTTTATAGTTTGGATGAATTGCATTAATGGTTTTTGAATTATGCACAATAACATCTTCTAAAAAGCAGGACTGATTAAAAGTAGCTTGAGCCGAAATTGATGCCACACCATTTATAAAACATGCTTTCATTTCCCTTTTGAAAATATTAAGGTTGAACAATTTCCGCCAAATCCAAATGAATTGGATAATACATATTTTAATGGCTTATTGATAACTTTGGTTATCGGAATTATTTTTAATTCTGGTATAGATGTTTGAAAGTTTAAGTTTGGAAACATTACTTGGTTTTGTAGTGCCAATATCGAAAAAACCCCTTCAATTGCACCAGCTGCCGCTAAAGCATGTCCAGTAAATGCTTTTGTAGAACTGAAATCTGGTACTCTTTCACCAAAAATTCGTTTCATAGCAATCCCTTCAGATAAATCATTATTTGGAGTTGCGGTACCATGTACATTAATATAATCTATTTGTTCGGGCTGGATATTTGCTACGTCTAATGCTTTTCTCATTGCCAAATATGCCCCTTCACCATTGTCCGAAGAAGCCGTTTGGTGAAAAGCATCATTTGCATTTCCGTAACCTTCAACATATGCCAAAACTTCCTTGTTTCCTTCATCAACAATAGCATCAGATTCTAAAATTAAATACGCAGCCGCTTCTCCTAAATTAAGACCTTTTCTATCAGCATCAAATGGAGCACAATCTGTATCAGATAATATTAAAAGTGTTTTAAACCCATTTATTGTAAATTTGGACAAAGCATCGGTACCTCCAACAATCACACGGTCTAATTGCCCGGTTTTAATTAAGCGAGTTCCTAACATAATAGCATTGGCAGCCGAAGAACAAGCAGTACTTATGGTCGTTATATACTGTGTTATGCCCAATTGATCCGCAATTTTTTCAGTACTGTCACTTGCATAATGACTGCTTATAAATTTGCTGCTATTTTTATTCTCGTGAAACTTTTTAAAATGTCTTTCAGTCATATCCATCCCACCAACACTGGTCGAAGAAATTAATCCAGTTCTGTGCAAGCTAATATCTTTAATTTTGGCTTTAGCAACAGCTTGTTTTGCAGCAATACAGCCTAATAAAGCAGTTCTCGAATAATTATGATCTTTAGGTAATTTAAGAAATGTTGCTAGTTGCGCGTTAGTCTTTAATATTTCACCTACTTTGATGTCATGTAGATGTCGTGTTTTAAAATTGATTATTGGTGAAATTCCATTCTTACTTTTAAGAAGGGATTTCAAATTTTCTTCTACTGTATTACCAATTGAAGATACAATTCCCATTCCTGTTATAGCAACACGATTTTGAAACATGCTATTTTGTTCGATTCTCGGTAATATAATTGGCTAAAACTTCTATCGATTTAAAAACAATTTTTCCTTCAATAGGATCAGTTAATTTAATGCCATAATCTTTATCAAGTAGGACAATAAGTTCTAATGCATCTATAGAATCTAAACCTAATCCATCTCCAAATAGGGGGTCATCATCTAAAATGTCTTCAACTGTAAAATCTTCTAAATTAAGTTGTTCAATAATATTCTTTTTAAGTTCCTGTTTTAATGCATCCATATATTTTCGTTATATATTTTTTTAATAGATTTTTGGTTGAATTTGCGGTTTCCATGTTCTGACACAAGGTACAAAAAAGCTTGGTATTGGTCATCATCAAAATCGATCCATCCACAAAGGATTTGTTTGCTTTTTTTGTTTTGAAATAAACATGATGCATACTGCTTTAAAAGTGTGGCATTGAAGGCTTCTGAAACAAAAAATACATTTTCACCTTTTATTTTATGCTTGATGCAAATTTCTCCAATGGTGATATTGGGTAAGGTATATACAAATACAGCAGGGCTTGGGTAATAATTTTCTTTGTTGCTGATTGTTTCTTGGTACTTTCTATCCGTATTTAAACTAGCGCTTCTATTAGAAAGTACAATGGCGATATTTTCTTTGTTTTTAGAGTCAATTTTAATATGATTGAACAAGATTTCGGATATAAGGATTGCTAATTTACATTGATCATCCATTTTGAAAAATTTTGAATAATCCATCTTTAGTTCCTTATAGACTTCTTTTGAAAATTCAGAAAATGTAAGATCATGATCTTTTGTAATAAGAGGGATTCCATTAAGAGCAACAACATGGTTCTTAATACTGCAATAGGCTACTATGTTTAAGTTATTTTTCAAGTGTTAATTTTTTAAAAAGTACAGCCGTATTACTACCGCCAAAACCCGAAGCCGTTTTTAAACAGACTTTAATTTCGGCCTTCTTCTTTTTCTGAATAACATTTAAAGGCATAGAAACGCCTAATTCGTCCATACCTAGAGATGTATAAAGCATATTATTTTTCATAGAATGTAATCCAATAATGGATTCCAACAAACCTGAAGCACCCAGAGTGTGGCCATAGTATCCTTTCAAACTGTTTAATGGTACATTTTCTAATTTTGCTCTATTAAAAGCAATGGTCTCCATCTCGTCGTTATATAGTGTAGCTGTGCCATGTGCCGAAATATAATCGATGTTTGATGGGGCAATTTCAGCTTCTTCCATAGCTGATTGAATACTCAAGAATAAGCCCTCGCCGTCCCTCGATGGACCAGAAATATGGTTAGCATCGTTATGTGAGCCATCGCCAATAATTTGAATAGAGTGTTTGCTATTGTTTTGATTTGTAATTGCAACCGCAGCTGCCGCCTCCCCAATAGTAATCCCATTTCTATGTTTTGAATAAGGCTTGCAAGGTTTTTCGCTTATTGCTTGAAATGATTGAAAACCAGATAACGTAAATTCTGATACAATATCACCTGCAACAATAAAAGCGTTGTCATAAAAATTATTTTGTATCAGACGTTTTGCAACCGCAACCGACAAAATTCCAGAAACACATGCATTGGATATAATAATTGGCTCATTATCAAAACCAAAGAAATTTCTTATTTTCTCTCCTAATATTGATATATAAGCACGATCTGGGGAGAAATTACTGGTTTTTGTATTTAATACATCAATATTCCCTTTTGTTGTTGCTATCACCAATGCCGTTCTATCCGAAATTGAAAAATCGGTTTTCATAATAGTATCTTGCAATGAGAGCATCATCATTTTTTCAAGTTTTGTATAACTTTCTGGGCTTCCAATTTGTTTGAAAGCGCTATTTAAAAGCTCATCATTTATTATTGAAGCATAACAAGGCAAAGCACCAATATTATCCTGTAAAACAATTCCAGATTTATCTTTTTCTATTTGGATAATATTGTCTTCACTTGTGAAACCAAGGGGGGAAATAATGTTATTTGCTGTTATAAAAACGGGTTTCATAGCATTTTTATAATAAATTGTTTTCTCTTTTCCAGGCTTCAAAAAAAAGAGGTATTGATAACGATAATTCACCTTGTTTATCTACAAATACTTGAATTGTTTCACCAATACAGACTACTTCTCCTTTTTCATTTGTTATTTTATAAGAGAAGACCATTTTGGCAGAAGCTGTATTGATATAATTGGTCTCTACATTTGCTATTTCTCCATATCGTAATGGTAATTTATGCTCACAAGTAGATTTTACAATTGGTGTGAAATACCCATGTTTTTCGACATCTAAATAAGATATGCCATATTTTCTTCCAAAGGCCTCTCTACCATCTTCAAAATAATGTAGATAATAGCCGTGCCAAACAATACCTAACGGATCCGTTTCGTTAAAACGAACTCTGATACTATGAGTTTCAAATAAATTGTTCTTAGACTGAACTTCCTTTTTTTTGATCATCTTAAAGGTTGTTTTTTAAAACGGTTTTCATTTTTCCGGTAACGATGATATCACCATTTAATCTTGTTGTTCCTTCAACCAAAGTTACACCCATAATTTCCTGTAAAATAACAATTTCTGTCTCTAGGGTGTTATTCACTTTTGGAAGCTTTGCAATTTTTACATCTTTTATGGCTCCAATATAACCTTCTGGTGGAGAGATATTTTTGATATAAAAATGATAGCCCGTATATAATGCTACCGTTTGCGCCATATTCTCGATCAATCCAGGTTCAGTAAATACACCATCTTGAACAAATATGTTATCTTCTGAAATAGTTAATCCTGAAATAACTTTGTTTTCATCAAAATATATTAAAGCATCTACCATAACTATTGGAGATCTTTGTGGAATTAGTTTTTGGATAATATTTTGATCTGTTATTTTTTCTTTTATGAAGTTCATATTGCAAATTACGACTTAAAATCGTTCCAAAAATCAAAATAATTAAACCATTGTATCGGGTATTTTTTGAGAATCCACTCCAAGCTTTCTATATACGATTTCAGCAATTCATCAGCATCACGGTATTTTACTTGTGCTGTTCTAGCATAAAGATGGTAATGCATGTTGGATTCTTTCATAACATACACAAAAATCACGGGAACTTTTAAGCGTGAACCTAAATGAAAAGGACCTGCCGGAAATTTAGCTTCTTTACCTAAGAGAACTCGTGTTAGTGATTTTGACCCCTT
>JAHENA010000057.1 GCA_024643405.1 Flavobacteriales bacterium
TCATTATTAACTACTTCAAAAAGAACAAAACCAGAAGGTAGACTCTTGAAAAGTGTTTGGTATTTGTTTTCAGATTCCTCAATTTTCTCTTGAATTGTCTTGTAAATCCTAGACTTTTTTGGATTTTTATTGAATTCTTTGTTTTCAGAATTACTTTCCTTATTTGTTTCAAATATTTTTTTTTCAATATTTGCTTTTGATATTTTTAAAGATTCATATTTCTCTTGCAATACTTGTAACTCTATTAAAAGCTCTTTCTTGCTTTTTAATTGATTTTTCATCTTCTCCGTGATTAAAAAAATATCAAAATAACTCTATCAAAGATAAGTTAAAAAATTGAACTGATTTTTTAGAAAAACGAGTTGTCATAAACACTTTGTGGTGTAGTACATCTACTAATATTCATTAAACTAACAAAATATTTTTCTGTTATTATCATTAATGTTCATGTAACGATATAAAATGACCTTTTTGGCGCAACTAGCTAAGAACCCTTGCTTTTAATAATATCTAATATTAATTAGGAGTATGAGACAAATAACAAACGGGACAATCTTAATAAAAAGAATTTGTCCCGTTTAGTGAACCAGAATAACCAGAGCTCAATTCAAACACTTGATTTTTTTCTAAAAATAATGATAGACTATATAAACTAAAAAACCTTCAACTTATTTGGTTGAAGGTTTTACTAGTGATCGCGACAGGATTCGAACCTGTGACCGTCTGCTTAGAAGGCAGATGCTCTATCCAACTGAGCTACGCGACCAGTCATATTTTTGTCGGGGTGGCAGGATTCGAACCTGCGACCTCCTGCTCCCAAAGCAGGCGCGATAACCGGGCTACGCTACACCCCGAAATGGTTATCAAAATATTTGCGGAGAGACAGGGACTCGAACCCTGGCGACAGTTACCCGTCGACAGATTAGCAATCTGCTCCATTACCACTCTGGCACCTCTCCTAATTTATAATGAACTTATGCAATAAAATTGCGGATGCAAATGTAACGTATCATCTTTAAGAACACAACTATTTATTTATTTTTTTAAAAAAATTATTCAGGATATTCAATACGCAAATGGTAAATATTTGCAAGCTTGTGTTTTAGCACTTTTTTAATGGACTGAATTTCTTTAAAAGTTATGTTCGCATTTAAAAATTGACCCTCATCAATCTGCTTACTGATAATGTTTTCAACAAAAGTGTCGATTTTGGTAGAGGTTGGATCTTTTAAACTTTTTGACGCAGCTTCCACACTATCACACATCATGAGTATAGCTGTTTCTTTACTGAATGGTTTAGGTCCGGGATACATAAATTCAGATTTATCAACTTCCGGCTTCAGTTCCTTTTCTTTAATATAAAAATAATATACCATAGAGGTTCCATGGTGCGTTCTAATAAAATCTATAACTCTGTCAGGCAAATTATATTTTTTAGCGATTTCAATTCCTAAAATGACATGCTCAATAATGATTCTAGCACTTTCTTTTGAATGTAATTCATCATGAGGATTAATTCCTGTTGATTGATTTTCAATAAAGTAGGTTGGGTTTTTCATTTTTCCGATATCATGGTATAGTGCGCCAACCCTAATTAACATGGCATTGGCCCCTACTTCATTAGCACAAGATTCAGCAAGGTTGGCAACATTTAAAGAATGATGAAAAGTACCTGGAGCTTTATTGGATAATTCTTTCAGTAATTTAGAATTTGTATCAGACAACTCTAACAAGGATACATCAGAAACTAAACCAAAAAGCTTTTCATATATATATATTAATGGTTGTACAAAAAGGGTAGCCAGACCACATAAAATGAACCAAATAAAAGTTTCCCATTTTAAAGTTTCTATACTTCCTTCATGAATAACAAAAAACGCAAAATAGGCGATAATATATATTAGCGTAATTTGACCCACTGAAATAAATAGATTCGCTCTTTTATAAAGTTCAGAAACCGTTAAAATAGTTACAATACCAGCAATAATTTGAAGGAACATATACTCATAACTATTAGGAACAATAGAACCTAACAATAAAACTGTGATTACATGAGCAAATAAGCCTAAACGTGCATCAAAAAATGCTTTGAAAATAAGCGGCAGTATACATATTGGTACCACATAAATATATTCTGAACTATAATTTACCACTAGGGTGGTAATAAATACCATTAAAAAGATATTGAAAAAAATAAAGGTGACTTTCGTATTATTTTCAAAAACTTCACGCCTATATTTTCTTAAAAATAAAAGCAACATCAAAAGCGCTAAAGAAACTAACAACGTATAGGCAAATAAAATCCAGTTATAATTAGAGGCATTCCAGACCTGAGATTCATATTCAGACTTCAGTGACTCTAATACCTGGTATTTATTTCCTTCAACAATTTCTCCTTTTGAAATAATTAAGGTTTCTTTTTCAATACTACCTCGTGTATAGGCTATTTTATTTAAATCTTCATTTAAAACCTTATCGGTAAATGATTTATCATAAGTTAAATTAGGCTGAATTAAATCAAAAAACAGAGAGATAAACTCGGTTTTATAGGCACTTAATTTTTCTTCTATTAAAACCTTATTAATAATGGTTGAAACCTCATCCTGATTGATTAAATCAGCAAATTTAGTGGTATGCTTTTCAATCCGGTCTTCTAGAATTACAACGGTTTTATTTTCTGGAAAATTATAGTTTTCACTTAAGACTCCAAAAACATACAATTCATTAATTATCTTTTCTCCAGCCTTGAATAAAACATTTCGCTTTAATTTAGGAATGGAATCTGAAAAAGCTATTTTAAACTGGGATTCAAATGAATTATTAACGTCATTTTCAATAGCATTATCAACAGCAAAAAAAAGTGTTGAATGGTCAGAAATTGTCTTTTTTTCTACGGCAATTTCTTCATTTGATTTTTTAATAGCAAAATTAAAAGGAGCATATAAATTTTCAGATTGCCATGGTTTCCCTCGTTCAAAATTATATTTAAACTTTCCTGTTTTAGGAAACAAATACACTATTAAAAAGGTAGAAAAAATAAACAATAACCCTTTATAGATTAAAGAATGATTTCTGTATAATTTATTTACAAAGTCGGACATGGTATAATTAAAGGTTTTCAAATGTAATAAAATATAAGGTTTTTTGATTTTTTATAATGCAGTAATCGTTCTAATTTCTACTAAAAAATGATTATTTTCGCTTCAAGCTAATTAAACATAAAAAAAATGAGTAAAGAAGTCGTTATTGTATCTGCGGTAAGAACCCCAATTGGGAGTTTTTTAGGATCCTTATCAACTATTCCTGCAGCTAAATTAGGTGCTATCGCTATTAAAGGAGCATTGGCTAAAATAAATTTAAATCCAGAACTTGTTCAAGAAGTTTTAATGGGAAATGTAATTCAAGCAGGAGTTGGACAAGCACCAGCAAGACAAGCTGCTATTTACGCGGGTATTCCAAATACGGTACCATGTACCACCATTAATAAAGTATGTGCGTCAGGTATGAAAGCTGTTATGCAAGCTGCCCAATCCATAGCGTTAGGTGATGCTGATATTGTGATAGCGGGAGGCATGGAAAATATGAGTTTAATACCTCATTATTTATATGCAAGAAATGGGACTAAATTTGGCCCTACTACCTTAATTGACGGTATGCAAAAAGACGGTTTAGTTGATGCTTATGATGAAAATGCTATGGGTGTTTGTGCTGATGCCTGTGCCACAGAATATAAATTTTCAAGAGAGGATCAAGATGCCTTTGCCATTCAGTCCTATAAAAGATCTGAGCTTGCTTGGAATTCAGGAAAATTTGATAATGAAATAGTTCCTGTTGAAGTCCCACAAAGACGAGGAGAACCAATAATAGTCAATAAAGATGAAGAATATACCAATGTAAAAATTGAAAAAATACCAAGCCTTCGTCCAGCGTTTACTAAAGATGGTACAGTAACAGCCGCTAATGCTTCAACAATTAATGATGGGGCGGCCGCCTTGATTTTGATGAGCAAGGATAAAGCAAAAGAATTAGGAATAAAACCATTAGCAACTATTAAAGGATATGCTGATGCCGCACATGAACCACAATGGTTTACAACAGCACCAGCGAAAGCCTTACCAAAAGCATTAAATAAGGCAGGAATATCCTTAAAAGATGTTGAATATTTTGAATTTAATGAAGCCTTTTCAGTCGTTGGATTAGCAAATATGAAAATTCTTGGCCTAAATGATAAAAATGTGAATGTAAATGGTGGAGCTGTTTCACTTGGTCATCCACTTGGGTGCTCAGGAGCTAGAATTTTAGTAACATTATTAAACGTTTTAGAACAAAATAATGCAAAAATTGGTGCTGCTGCTATTTGTAATGGAGGTGGTGGTGCATCAGCATTGGTTTTAGAACGCAATTAATTATTATTGAATGCAATACGGAATTTGTCATTTAAGCATTGCTCCTTTAAGGTTTGAATCTTCTGATAAAAGTGAATTAGTTTCACAATTATTATATGGCGATCACTTTAAAATCATTGAAAAGCGAAAAAACTGGAGTAAAATAAGGCTTGCTTTTGACTCTTATGAGGGCTGGATTGACAATAAACAGTATCAAGAAATTGATGAAAATCAATATAAAGAATTACAAAATTCAGATTTAAAATTATCCATTGATTTAGTTGAATTTATTGAAGATACTCATGAGCAACTGCATCCTATTTTATTAGGATCAACCTTAAATGGATTATCTCTATTAAATCATAAACATGATGGTAATATTGTAGAAGGTAAGAAGCCTAAAGGTAATATTATCCAAACCGCCTTTTTATACTTAAATAGTCCTTATTTATGGGGTGGAAAAAGCCCTTTTGGGATTGACTGTTCAGGCTTTACTCAAATGGTATATAAATTAAATGGATACTGTCTTCTTCGTGATGCCTCACAACAGTCTAGTCAAGGAGAAGCCTTAAGTTTTATTGAAGAAAGTGAACCCGGTGATTTGGCCTTTTTTGATAACAATGAAGGACAAATAGTTCATGTCGGGCTTATTATGCATGATAATTATATTATCCACGCACATGGCAAAGTAAGGATTGACAGATTAGACCATACTGGAATTTACAATGTGGATCAAAAAACGCATACACACAAACTTAGAGTGATTAAAAAAATTATATAAAAAAAGCCACAAATTGTGGCTTTTTTTATATCAGAAATCGAACTCACTTAGTTACCTTCAGCTTCAAGCTCATCTAATATTTTTTGCAAAGCATCATGCTTATCTTTTTCACCTGTAACACCATAAATATTATGTAGCGTTTTAACGGCACTAATATTTTTTGGATCTATTTCTATAGCCTTTACTAGATAAGGAATGGCATCTTTATAGACCTCTTGACGCATTTTTCTTAATTCATCATAACGCAAATCATCTTTTTTAGAAGTTCCTAATCCATTCATTTCTTCAATTAAAGCTTGTTCTTTATTCAAAACTAAAGCCGCGCTATTAATGTAGGCATTGATATAATTTGGATCTAATTCAATGGCTTTCTTATAATAACCCATGGCATCTTCAGGATGGTCTGATTCGGAAGCAATAACGCCTAAGTTATACTGCAATTCAGCATTCTCTGGGTCTTTAGTAGTTGCTAATTGCAATAAATTTTTGAATTCTTCAGTATTACCCATTTTATAATAAATATTAGCTTCTGAAAGCAAAAGGTTAATATCATCTGGACTTTCAGCTCTTGCTTCTTGCATTGCAGCTAATGCATTATCGTTATCATCTTTACTAACATAAATAAGAGCTATGTTTTTTACTATTTCTGATTTTTTTGACTCAGACATACGGTCCTCAGGCTTTATATGTGTTTTAGCCTTTACAGAAAGATCACGCATAGATTTATTTTGGAAATATTCTTCCTCATTGGTTTCAACATTTGTAGCATAAAATTGTTTTTCTACTCCTGTATAACCTAAATTTTTAAGTTCTTTATATAAATTTAAAGCTCTATCATAATCCTGAAGATTAACGGCAGTAGCAGCAGCGTAATATAAATAAACGGTGTCTTTTTCAGAAGCTCTGTAGGCATGTTCAAAATCATTTGAAGCAATGGCATATTCCTTTTTTTCATATGCAGTGTTTCCTTTAGTAAGTAAGTTACTTACCATATTTTGTTTTAATTCAGCAACTTCAGGTTGGTATCCTTCGGTTACCTGTGATAAACTTTCTAAAGCCGTATCAATGTCGGCATTTGAGCCAGCTCCATTAGCATAAAAAGATTGTGCTTTTAATAAATAATACTGCGATTTCGTTTTAGAATCTAATCCAGAAAGCATAGATTCAACTTGGTTTAAACCCGCTTTGGCCTCTGAATAATTATTGCTTTTTATAGCTTTTTCAACAGCTTTTAATTCCTTTTTTTGAGCAAATGTTAATGTGCTTATCAAAAATGCTAAAGCTATTATAACTCGGTTTTTCATTTTAAATAATTTTAAAGTTAGTATGTATTAATTGTTATCGTCTTCTATATTATCAAGAGTTGTGCCATCCGTCAACTCGTCATTGTTATCAGCAGATTCAATGGCTTCAATGTCATTTTCATTTTCATCTACATCATCGTCTGCCATTACTTTTGCTACAGCAGCAATAGAATCTCCATTTCTTAAATTTATTAATTTGACACCTTGCGTTGCTCGGCCCATTAATCTCAAATCCTTAACAGACATCCTAATAGCAATTCCTGATTTATTAATAATCATTAAATCATCATTATCGGTAACGCTTTTAATGGCAACCAAATTTCCTGTTTTCTCTGTAATAGAAATAGTTTTTACGCCTTTTCCGCCACGATTGGTGACTCTGTAAACTGGCTCACCATCTTCTGGGTCATCTATATACGTACGTTTTCCATAACCGTTTTCAGAAACAACTAAAACGGATTCTTCCTGCGGATTTTCAATGGTAATCATGCCGATTACTTCATCTTTAGCGTTTGCAAGAGAAATCCCTCTGACACCTGAAGCACCTCTTCCCATTGGCCTTGTTTTAGCCTCTTCAAAACGAATTGCTTTACCAGATTTAAGAGCTAGCATTACCTGGCTCTCGCCTGTGGTTAATCTCGCTTCTAAAAGCATATCATCTTCCTTAATAGTAATGGCATTGATACCATTCAATCTAGGTCGTGAATATTGTTCTAATAAGGTCTTTTTAACTTGACCATTTTTAGTAGCCATAATGACATAGTGACTATTTATGTAATCTTCATCTTTTAAATCTTGAGTACATATAAATGCTTTTACATTATCATCTTGCTCAATATTTATTAAATTCTGAATAGCTCTTCCTTTTGAGGTTTTACTTCCTTCAGGGATTTCATAAACGCGCATCCAGAAGCATTTTCCTTTCTGTGTAAAGAATAACATATATTGATGGTTGGTACCAACAAACAAGTGCTCTAAAAAGTCTTCATTTCTGGTAGTTGAAGCCTTTTGACCAACCCCTCCTCTGTTTTGGGTTTTATATTCGGAAAGTGAGGTCCGTTTAATGTAACCCGCATGAGAAATGGTAATAACCACTTTCTCATCTGCAATCATATCCTCTATACTTAAATCTCCACCAGCATATTCAATAATAGAACGTCTTTCATCTCCATATTTATTTTTAACCTCAAGAAGTTCTTCTTTGATGATTTCCATGCGACGCTCTTTTTTATCAAGAATGTCTTTTAAATCTTCAATGGTTTTCATTAACTCTTCAAACTCACTTCTTAATTTATCTTGTTCTAAACCAGTTAGTTGACGCAAACGCATTTCAACAATGGCCTTGGCTTGAAGTTCAGATAATTCAAAACGAGTCATTAATTTTTCACGAGCTTCATCAGCATTTGAAGATGCTCTGATTAATGCGATAACTTCATCTATATTATCAGAAGCTATAATTAATCCTTCTAAAATATGCGCTCTTTCTTCAGCTTTACGCAATTCATAAGTAGTTCTTCTAACCACCACTTCGTGTCTGTGATCTACAAAATGATGAATCATATCTTTAAGATTCAACAATTGCGGACGTCCTTTTACTAAAGCAATATTATTAACACTAAAAGATGACTGTAACTGAGTATATTTATAAAGTTTATTTAAAACGATATTTGGAATGGCATCCCGTTTTAAAACATAAACGATACGCATTCCATTTCTATCAGATTCATCACGAATGGTTGCAATGCCTTCCAGTTTTTTATCATTGACTAAATCAGCAGTTTTCTTAATCATATCTGCCTTATTGACCTGATAAGGAATTTCTGTGACAATGATGCACTCACGACCATTTACTTCCTCAATATTAGCCTTAGCACGCATCACGATGCGGCCACGACCTGTGTGAAAAGCTTCTTTTACACCATCATAGCCATAAATAGTTCCTCCGGTTGGAAAATCTGGTGCTTTTACGTGTTTAATTAACTCTTCTATTTCAATATCTTTATCTTCTATATAAGCAACGATTCCGTCAACTACTTCACTGAGGTTATGAGGTGGCATATTAGTAGCCATACCCACCGCAATTCCTGAAGCGCCGTTTACTAAGAGACCTGGGATTCGGGTTGGTAATACCGTTGGTTCATTTAAAGTGTCATCAAAATTTAATTGATGATCAACTGTTTCCTTATCAATATCGGCCAACATATCTTCAGATATTTTACGCATACGTGCTTCTGTATAACGCATGGCTGCTGGACTATCACCATCTACAGATCCAAAGTTTCCTTGTCCATCCACTAACATATAGCGTAAACTCCATTCTTGAGCCATACGGACCATCGCATCATAAACTGAGGTATCACCATGAGGATGGTACTTACCCAAAACCTCTCCTACTATTCTTGCTGATTTTTTGTGTGCTGTATTCGCTCTAACACCTAATTCATACATTCCAAAAAGAACACGTCTATGAACAGGCTTTAAACCATCTCTTACATCAGGTAAAGCACGTGACACAATGACCGACATTGAGTAATCAATGTAAGCCGATTTCATTTCATCTTCTATGTTTATTGGAATAAGTTTTTCTCCTTCAGCCATATATAATTAATTAGTTATTTTTTCAATATTTCAAATCGTGCTAAGATAACTATTTCATCAGTCATGGTAAGACTTTTAAGCCATATTTTTAGTGTTTTTTATTAACAATTTAACAGGTGTTTTTCGTTAATAAGTATAATCTTAAAAATTTTGATTTTTTAAAGTTTTTTTTGTCAATTAGCAACTTACAGACAATTTAAGGTATAGTTTTTGTCTTTACTAAATTGTTTTATTACTTTTAATGCAGAAAGGATTTTATTATGGATGATAATTTTTCACCTAGAGTTAAAGACGTTATTGCTTATAGCAAGGAAGAAGCATTGCGCCTGGGCCACGATTTTATTGGCACAGAGCACTTAATGCTTGGTCTTTTACGCGACGGAAATGGTAAAGCGATTAATATTTTAAATGCCCTTGACATTGATTTAAATCATTTAAGACGAAAGGTTGAAATATTAAGTCCGGCTAACCCAAGCACATCAGAAACTTCAAATCAAAAAAAGAATCTACACTTAACTAGACAAGCGGAACGGGCTTTGAAAACAACTTTTTTAGAAGCTAAGTTATTCCAGAGTACTTCCATAAATACCGCCCATTTATTACTGTGTATTTTAAGAAACGAAAATGACCCCACTACCAAGCTTTTAAATAAGCTTAAAGTTGATTATGACAACGTTAAAGAACAATTTAAATTTATGATTACTAACGATAGCGATTACATAGAACCTAAGTCAGAATCATTTCAGGATGACGATTCAAGTCATGATGATGATACTGCAAAAGATAATTTATTCAATGCGCCTGCAAGCAAAACCAATAAAAAATCTAAAACACCTGTTTTAGATAATTTTGGAAGAGATTTGACCGCTTTGGCAGAAGAAGGAAAACTTGATCCTGTTGTAGGGCGTGAAAAAGAAATTCAAAGAGTCTCACAAATTTTAAGTAGACGTAAAAAGAACAATCCGCTTTTAATTGGAGAACCAGGAGTTGGAAAATCTGCTATTGCTGAAGGATTGGCCTTAAGAATAATTAAAAGAAAGGTCTCTCGTATTCTTTTTAATAAGCGTGTGGTTACTTTAGATTTAGCAAGTTTAGTTGCTGGCACAAAATACCGTGGGCAGTTTGAAGAGCGTATGAAAGCCGTAATGAATGAACTCGAAAAAAATGATGATGTCATTTTGTTTATTGATGAGATTCATACCATTGTAGGCGCAGGTGGTGCTACAGGTAGTTTAGATGCATCAAACATGTTTAAGCCAGCATTGGCTCGTGGCGAAATTCAATGTATAGGTGCTACAACTCTGGATGAATACAGACAGTATATTGAAAAGGACGGTGCCTTAGAGCGTCGTTTTCAAAAAGTAATAGTGGAACCTACTACGGTTGAGGAAACCATTGAAATCCTGAACAATATTAAGGCTAAATATGAAGAACATCACAATGTAGACTATACGCCTGAAGCTATTGAAGCTTGCGTAAAACTTACAAATCGCTATATGACTGAGCGTTTTTTGCCAGACAAAGCTATAGATGCTTTGGATGAAGCAGGATCGCGTGTTCATATTACCAATATTGAAGTCCCAAAGCAAATTTTAGAACTTGAAAAACAGTTGGAAGATGTGAAGGAAACTAAGAATTTGGTTGTTAGGAAACAAAAGTATGAAGAAGCGGCGAAGTTAAGAGATGATGAAAAACGCTTAGAGAAAGAACTTCAAACGGCTCAAGAAAAATGGGAAGAAGACACCAAACAGCATCGTGAAGTTGTTACAGAAGACAATGTTGCCGATGTAGTATCCATGATGACTGGAATTCCTGTAAACCGAATTGCACAAACTGAAATCAACAAACTTGCTGAGTTACCAAATCTCATCAAAGGAAAAGTTATTGGTCAAGATGATGCGGTATCAAAAGTGGTGAAGGCTATTCAGCGTAACAGGGCTGGACTAAAAGATCCAAATAAACCCATTGGTTCATTTATTTTCTTAGGACAAACAGGAGTAGGTAAAACCCAATTAGCTAAAGTATTATCCAAAGAATTGTTTGATAGTGAAGATGCACTTGTGAGGATTGATATGAGCGAGTATATGGAAAAATTTGCCATTTCAAGATTAGTTGGTGCGCCTCCGGGATATGTTGGTTATGAAGAAGGTGGTCAGTTAACTGAAAAGGTAAGACGTAAACCTTATGCTGTTATTTTACTTGACGAAATTGAAAAAGCGCATCCCGATGTCTTTAATATGTTACTTCAAGTGCTAGATGATGGTTATTTAACAGACAGTTTAGGAAGAAAAATTGATTTCAGAAATACCATTATTATAATGACATCCAATATTGGCTCCCGTAAGCTTAAAGATTTCGGTACTGGTATAGGTTTTGGTACCGCTTCGCAAAAAGCACAAGAAGATGCTAATGCTCGAGGAGTTATTGAAAATGCCCTTAAAAAATCATTTGCCCCTGAGTTTCTAAATAGAATTGATGATGTCGTTGTATTTAATTCTCTAGAAAAAGAAGATATTAATAAAATTATAGATATTGAATTAGGTAAACTTTTAGTAAGAATAAAAGATTTAGGATATATTTTAAAATTAAGCAAAAAGGCCAAAGACTATATTGCAGAAAAAGGTTTTGATAGGCAATACGGCGCCAGACCATTAAAAAGAGCGATTCAAAAATATATTGAAGATGCCTTAGCTGAAGAAATTATAACATCACATGTCCAAGATGGTGATAGCATCATTATGGATTTCGACGAAAAATCTCAAGAGCTCAATATTAAGATTGAAAAAGCGGAAAAGCCAGCTGAATCTTAGTTTTATAAAATCTATTCATAAATTAAATTCCTACATTAAATTGATGTGGGAATTTTTTTTTACTAAAACTGTAACAAATAAGTAATGTATTCATCTTTATAATAACAATTTGCTTTAGTGACACTAACCGAACTAAATATTGAACAGTTAATTAACCTTTGTAAGGAAAACAACCAACAGGCGCAGTTGGAAGTTTACAACAGGTATTTTAAGGCTATGTATAACACCTCTTTAAGAATTGTAAAGGATAGTTATGCAGCTGAAGATATTATGCAAGATTCATTTTTGTTAGCATTTACAAAATTGGATAGTCTTAAGGATCCAAAAATATTTGGTTCATGGTTAAAGCGAATTGTAATTAATAACAGTATTTACCATTACAAGAAAAACAGTAAATACAACAACGTTCCTTTAGATGATGTCATTTATAAGATTGAAGACAACTCAGACGGATTAGATACTTCAGAACTTACCAACCTGAAAACAAATCAAGTGCTGGAAACCATGAACACTCTTAAAGAAAATTATAAGATCTGTTTAACGCTTCATCTTATTGAAGGATATGATTATGAAGAAATTGGTGATATTTTAAATATTTCTCAAGCTAACTGTAGAACAATGATATCTCGTGCAAAAGATAGTTTAAGAAAAAAATTGGAATTAGTACTTTAAAAAACCAAATCATGAAAAAAGATAATATTGATAAACTCTTTGAAGAAATACGTCAAGACTTTGATGTTGAATACCCTAATATTGGGCATCAAGAACGCTTTTTGTCTAAACTTAAAAATCAAAATTCAGCAACAACTTCCCGTAATACTTCAGGTAAGTCTAATTTCTGGAAGCCATTTTTAAGTATTGCAGCCTCAATATTACTTTGTTTTAGTATCATTACTTTACTAAAACCATCGGAAAAGGTTAAAGATTTAGCAAGTGTTTCCCCTGAAATGTCACAAGCACAAAGTTTTTTCACCACAGCCATTTCAGAAGAATTACTAAAACTCAATGAAGCCAAAACACCAGACACTGCAAAACTTATTGAGGATGCTATGAAACAAATGGAAATTCTTGAAAAAGAATATGAATTACTTAAAATTGACTTAACAAATAGTGGCGATGATAAACGCGTTATTTATGCCATGATCTCAAATTTTCAAACAAGAATCGACTTATTAAAAAATGTCATGGAAACAATCGAAAATGTAAAACAACTTAAACAAAATAACAATGAAAACTCAATTACTATATAAAACAGTTTGTATACTGTTTTTAATACCTGCAATCGTTTTAAGCAATAATAGCTTAAAAGGAAAATATAATAAGGAAAAAACAATTAAAAAAGAATACTCTGTTAATAGTGATGCCTTATTGAAAATTGACAATAGTTATGGGAATATAAATATCTCAACTTATAATGGAAATAAGGTATCTATAGAGGTTACTATAAAAGTAAGCGGAAATGACGAAGAAAAGGTACAAAAAAAACTAGATGGTATTAATGTGGATTTTAATGCTTCTTCAAGTTTAGTAAGTGCAAAAACCATTTTTAACAATAACAAATCCTGGTGGAATTGGGGAAATAGTAATGTTAGTATGGAAATTAATTATGTTATAAAACTTCCGATTACCAACAGTGTAGATTTAAATAATGATTATGGCGGAATTAATTTAGAAAAACTGGAAGGAAAAGCAACTATCAGTTGTGATTACGGCAAAATTACTACTAAAGAATTAATGGCCGAAAATAATGTGCTGTCATTTGATTATACCAGCGATAGTTATTTTGAATATATTAATAGTGGAAAAATTAATGCAGATTATAGCGGGTTTACGGTTTCAAAAACAAAAAAGTTAGATATCAATGCAGACTACACTAAATCAGTTATTGAAATTGCAGAAGATGTCAATTTTAATTGTGATTATGGTTCCATTTATATTAATAAATTAAACAATGTGAATGGCAATGGAGATTATTTAACCATGCGTTTGGGTGAAGTCTATAAAAATGTCAATATTAAAGGGGATTATGGTTCTCTTAAAATTGATCAAATGACTGCAAACGCCGGTAATTTAACAGTACAATCTGATTATCTGGGTATTACCATTGGGTATCATCCTGATTATCAGTTTAATTTTGATATCAATATTGCGTATGGTTCTATGAAGAGCACTTCAGATTTTGAGTTTACTAAAAAGAATATCGAATCAAATACTAATTATTATAGAGGTTTTTACGGTAATAATGGTTCAGCAAATTTAATTAAGATTAACTCTGACTATGGAAGTGTTACATTCAAGAAAAACTAATCAAAAATGAATAAATTTTATAAAATGAAAAAGTCTATCAAAAACCAAACAATACTCCTGATTGCGTGCCTATTTTTTGCTTCAACATCTTATGCACAATGGAGCAAATCAATAAAGGGCAATGGGAAAATGACCACAGTAACGAGAACTACGTCAGATTATGATGGTATTAATTGTGCAGGCTCGTTTGACTTTATTTTAGTGGAGGGTACAGAAGGAAAAATAACCATAGAAGGTGAAGAAAATTTAATCGAATATGTGGTTACAGAAGTTAAAAACGGCGCTTTGGTTGTGAAAGCCAAGAATGATGTCAATCTTAAATCAAGTAAAAATAAAACCATTAAAATAACCATTCCTTTTAAGGACATAGAAAAGGTCTCTTTAGCTGGATCTGGAGATTTATGGAATAAAGATGTATTAAGCTCTAACGACTTAGATATTTCATTGACTGGTTCAGGTGATATTGTACTTAATATAAAAGCAACAAAAACAAAAGCTAGTATTACAGGTTCGGGTGATGTGACCTTAAAAGGTTCAACCAATAATTTGGAAGCCAGTGTTACAGGTTCTGGTGACTTTCATGGTTATGATTTGGAAAGCAATAATACAGATGTTTCAGTGACTGGTTCAGGCGATGCTAAAGTGGTTTGTAATGAAAATTTAAAAGCTCGAGTAGCAGGTTCTGGAGACATTAGCTATAAAGGAAATCCAAAAACTGAAGACACTAAAGTTGATGGATCTGGAAGTATTAAAAAATAAAATTTTATTAAAGAATAAAAAATAAAGGCGATACGCATAAGTGTCGCCTTTATTGGTTTTTATGCCTCTACACTTTCCTTCGGAACTTTAAACAAGAGAATGATCCCTATTAAAAAGAAAATAAACAAAAACAAAATGGAGTTTCTCATACTTCCCGTAATTTGATCAATTACTCCAAAAATTAACATTCCAATGACGATACCTATTTTTTCAGCGACATCAAAAAAGCTAAAATAAGACGTCGTATCCGCTGTTTTTGGTAAAAATTTAGAATATGTTGAACGGGATAATGATTGAATGCCACCCATTACGAAACCAACTAAACTAGCAGTAATATAAAATTGAATAGGTGTTTCAACAAAATAGCCGTAAAAACATAAAGACATCCAAACAATATTGATACCAATTAAAGTATTAATATTTCCAAATTTAGCAGATGACCTTGAAGTTAAAATAGCCCCAAAAACGGCTACAATCTGAATAATTAATATACTCACTATTAAACCCATCGTTTTTTCACTCTCACTACCCCAATTTATCTCTTGTTCACCAAAATAAGTCGCCACTAACATAATGGTTTGAACGGCCATACTATAAACAAAAAAAGCATTTAAAAATCGTTTCAACCTCAAATTATGAGTCAGGTTTTTCCAAACTATTTTCAATTCCTTTATTCCATTAAAAATAACATGTCTTTTTATTTTATTTCCGGTTGGAATTCCTTTTGGTAAATAATAAAATGAATATTGACTAAATAAGACCCACCACAAACCTACAGTAATAAACGAAGTCCTCATGGCTAAAATAGAAGCCGCATTATTTTCGGCTTCCGTTGTCCCAATATCAAAACCAAACCATTCAGGCTTCATTACCATAGCCAAGTTTAAGAGCAATAAAGTCACACTACCTACATAACCCATACTAAATCCTCTGGCACTTATTTTATCTTGTTGTTCTTCAAAAGCAATATCAGGTAAATAAGAATTATAAAATACCAAACTTCCCCAATACCCTAGTAAGCCAAAAAAATAAAATAATAAGCTTAAATAAATGTAATCAAGACTAAACCAGTATAAACCAAAACATCCAAAGGCCCCTAAATAACAGAAGAATCGCATGAACATTTTTTTATTACCTACATAATCGGCAATTCCAGACAGTAACGGTGATGTAAAAGCGACCACTAAAAATGTAAATGCAGTGACAAAAGATATTAAGGCCGTGTTTTTTAATTCAACTCCAAAAACATGTACTTTATTATCATCAATAAAATTTAAAGTTCCATAAAAAATGGGAAATATAGTTGACGCAATTGTCAACGTATAAACAGAATTGGCCCAATCATAAAAAGCCCATGCATTTAATAATTTTTTACTCCCTTTTTTTAAATCTGCCATAACAAAAAAAGCTGCTTTTATACAGCAGCTTCTAAAGTAAACAAATTATTGTAATGATTAAGACATTTAATCTTTAAAGCTTGTGACTCCAAATTTATTAGCCTCTTCTTTTGCTTTTGGAGCTAAAGAAGAAAGATTGGCAATTCTTGACTCATTCGATGGGTGTGTACTTAAAAATTCTGGCGGTGCCTGTCCCCCGCTTTGAACATTCATTCGCTTCCATAGTTCTGCAGCCTGATCAGGATTATAACCAGCAACCGCCATTAGTGTTAGCCCAATACTATCTGCTTCTGTTTCATGACTTCTACTAAATGGTAGCATAACACCAACTTGAGAACCAATACCATAAGCCTGATTAAAAAGTGCGATGTTTTCATTGTCTTGCAAGGCAACATTTAATCCTACGGCACCTATCTGTTGTAGCATACTAGCACTCATACGCTGCTGTCCATGATTAGCCAGTGCATGAGCCACTTCGTGACCCATAATAGCTGCTAAACCTGCCTCACCTTTAGCTATTGGCATGATGCCTGTATAAACTACTATTTTACCACCTGGCATACACCAGGCATTAACCGCCTTATCGTCCACTAAATTATATTCCCATTTATAGTCTTTTAAATAACCTACGTGACCATTGGCACTTAACCAACGCTCTGCGGCCACTGCAATTTTTTGTCCAACTCTGGTTACCATCGCAGCTTCTGAGGTTCCAGTCACCACTTTATTTTCACTCAAAAACTGATTATATTGTTGAAATGATGCCGGAAATAACGAACTATTTTCGGTTCCCGGTAACGCCATGGTTTGCTTTCCTGTAAATGGATTTGTAGCACATGATAAAAATATCATTATGGAAGCTATGACAATTATTGTTTTCTTTGTTTTCATTTTGTTGTGATATTTTTTTTAAAAGTACAAAATGATTTAATTATTTAGGAAACAATACAAAGTTTTACATTACTTTTTTTTATTGTAACACTTTCTGTTATTATATTGTTATGTTTCTCTATTTTTTTCGACAAAAATGATAACTTGTTGAAACATTAATTACATATGAAAAAGATCTTTATTTTATTTTTTTTGACTGCATTTTTAGGTTGTGAAGGCATCGCTCAAAAAAAGAATACTCAAGAAAAAAAGGGGTATTCAATTTCAAAAACTGATGCCGAATGGAAAAAAGAATTAACGCCTGAACAGTATTATGTTTTAAGACGAAGTGGAACAGAATCAAGATTTTCTAGTCCATTGAATAAAAATTACGAAAAAGGCATTTATGTTTGTGCCGCTTGTGAGACGCCTTTATTTAAAAGCGAAAATAAATACGATTCTGGTTCAGGATGGCCAAGTTTTGATAAAGAGATTAAAGGGAATGTTGCTTTTGCGAGTGGCTCTGACTTATATTACGGAAAAGAAGAGCATTGTGCAGTTTGTGGGGGTCATTTAGGACATGTTTTTAGTGATGGACCAGAGAAAACCACAGGATTAAGACATTGTATTAATGGTGTTGCTTTAAAATTTATACCAGAAAATGAAAAATTATAATTTAGTAAAAACTGAAGATGAGTGGAAAGAACAACTTTCTGAAGAACAGTATTGGGTTCTAAGGAATAAAGGTACTGAACGGCCGCATACGGGAAAATTCAATCTTCATTTTGAAAATGGCACGTATACCTGCGCAGGTTGTCATCAACCATTATTTGAAAGTGATAGCAAATTTGATGCGCATTGTGGCTGGCCAAGTTTTGATGACTCTATAAAAGGAACCGTTGATTATGTTTTGGATAAGTCGCACGGGATGCTAAGAACAGAAATAGTTTGCTCAAATTGCGGAGGGCATCTTGGACATGTATTTAACGATGGCCCTACAGAAACTGGTACGCGATTCTGTGTGAATTCTTTGAGTATAGATTTCAAAAAAAATGAATAGACTAACTGGTTTTATAAAGCAATTTGAATATTATAAAGGCTTGGGAGATAAAACCATTAATTCTTTAACATTTGATGAGTTACGAAAGGAATTTGTTGAAGACACTAATTCAATTGCTGTTTTAGTAAATCATTTATCAGGAAATATGTTGAGCAGATGGACCAATTATTTAACAGAAGATGGTGAGAAAAGTTGGAGACATCGTGATAGCGAGTTTATAGACGGATTCTCTACTAAAGAAGCACTAATCAATAGCTGGAATAAGGGTTGGGATTGCCTGTTTTCTGCATTAAAATCTATTACAGATAGCGATTTAGATAGAATTATTTACATCAGAAATGAAGCCCATACCATTAGTGAAGCTATTAACAGACAATTGAGTCATTATCCTTACCATATTGGACAAATTGTATTTTTAGGCAAACTCATTAAAGGACCACAATGGGAATCTTTATCTATTCCAAAAAGTGAATCTTCTCAGTATAATGCTAAGAAATTTGTTGAAAATGAGGGAAAGCATCGATTCAATGACAACAAATAAAAAAACCTTCAAAATAAATTTTGAAGGTTTTTTAAATTTTCATTCTACACTTACTTTGCAGCTAATGGTTGCATGGTATAGTATCCTGATTCTTGAGTAATTTTACCATCATCATTAAAATCATGAATCATCATAAGTGGTAATTTTACTTTTTTACCATCAGATTTTCTTGTCATCCTTGCTATCCACCAAGATTGTACAACTTTTGCGCTACCTAACTCGTATTCTAAATAATCCGGATATCCGCGAACATCAATACTTTCTATAGTCCAATTCTTAAGCATTCCCAAAAACCCTTCTTTTTCCTCTGCTAAAGTATTAGACTCACCATCAGCCATATCTAAATTTGTAAACCTGGCATCATCGGCAAAATAACTAAAACCTTTTTCTGCATCAGCATTTGCCAATGCACCCATCATCTTTCTAACTGTATTAATGTTTTCATGATGATTATAAATAGTTCCATTGGTACGCGATACAAAACTACTTCGTCTTTCTAACCAAGGCAGATCATTGTCATACGTAATCATGGTTGAAATTTTGTTGTCTT
>JAHENA010000136.1 GCA_024643405.1 Flavobacteriales bacterium
GAAAGATGGTAAATCCATCATTTATAAGGAAAGAACCGAGGCTCACGCAGAGGATGCGATGGCCTATAAATATTTGATAACATGATTAAGTTTTTTAGACACATACGTCAGCGACTTCTGAATGAAAATAAATTCAATAGATACCTTCTTTACGCAATTGGAGAAATTATTCTTGTAGTGATTGGTATTTTGATTGCATTGGGAATCAATTACTGGAATCAAAAAAGAAATGAGATTAAAAGAGAGATTGCGTCCCTTAATAATTTGATTTTAGATCTGGATGAACAATACGATGTACTGGATGACAACATTAATATTGAAGAAGAGTATTATAAGAGCGGTATATATGTTCTGGAACATTATGCAAAAAACAAAGCTTTTGTGATAAACGATACACTGCTTTCAAAATTAAATATTCTGGTCATAAGAAACTCATTTATCCCAATCAACACAACTTATGAAGAATTGGTATCAACAGGTGAAATAGGGAAGATTAGAGACAAAACCCTTAAACGGAAGATTATGCAATTCTACAGCAACTTAGAGCGTACTACTTTTGTGACATCTTCTAATAATACGAATCTTGTAGATGGCCTCTTTAATCCTGTTTTGCTTGAGCAAACTACATTAATATTGAAATCAAATTTAAAAGGTGTTTCTACCAATCAATACTTTAATGAATTCCAGCTAAAACAACAACAAATTTTTGATTCAAATTCTTTAAAAAACTTATATGACACATCCAGTAAATTATTATCAACACCTGAAAAAGAATTGAATTTATTTAACGTTTTGCAAATCAGGGTTCTTTTGGCCAGTAGTCAATTAATCAGATACCAGCAATTGCAAAAAGACATAACTGAATTACGTGATAGGATTGAAAAAGAATTAAATAAATAACGAAAGCACAACAATGGTAGCCGTCAGATTGCGCAAAAACCTACATAGGTTAATTGCTTCAAATTTTTGATAAAATTCTGTTATTTTGTATCTTAATAGTGTAATAAATAATACTATTTGTGTGAATTTTATATAAGGATTTAAAAAAAATCCATTGCAAATGATGTCATTTGATGAGTTCGTAAAGGAAGGTTTTTGGGCTCGAGCGGTTGACTTATTGGTGTAGTGTTTAACGATAGAAAAAATTTGGTTTTAAAAATCAACTTACAATGGAAGGGTAAGGTCTTTAAGCAGTTAACTTGATGATGATTTGTTGCAGTATTAGAAGACTTGTCTCCATTTTTTCAATGAACGACCTAAGAGATTAGCTAAAAATGCTTTTATTGATTATTTGGGCCAAATACGTATGGTTTTTAGCCTTAATGAAAGTAAATTTTCAGTATACAGAAAAAGTATAAAATGCAATAGTAAAATATTTGAGCTGTGCAGCAGCAAAGGATGCAAGAAATATTAGCTACTTTTAGAAAAAATTGGAGTTTGTGCGCAGACTAAAGTTGCAATTAATTCAATTTAAAAAATATATGAAAAATATTTTACTGTTAGTTTCAATTCTTTTATTGGTTTCTTGTTCGAGCAAAAACATTGATGCAGAATTTATTGACATTAAGAACAGTAATGCTCGATTCGAAATTGTAAATAACAGTAATAAGGACATTGGTAAAATAACTTTTGAAATAAGGTTTATAGACAATTCAAATAATGTAATACTAATAGATACTTTATCCTATCAAATGGGTAATGAATACCTAAAGGAAAATCTCCCATTTTTAAAAGCTAACGATAAAACCTTTATTGTTCAAAGTGTACCTGGTGATTGCAAAAAGGCAGACATTAAGGTTTTGGAAATTGATAATTTGAAATGAAAATATAAACTACTTACAGCAAAGAACGGAAGGTGAAAACAAATAAAATCCGTTAATTTTTTACTAATATACTTTTTTGGTTTTCATCATAAGGAAATTGATTTTTTACTATAAAAATGCTGTTTTAATAACTTATTACAAAAAAAAATGTGTGCTAGGTTTTTACTTTTTCCTTTTGCAACAATTGTATTGAAAAGTGCTTTGCAAGAATTAAAAGTCCACAAAAACAACAAAATAATGAAAAAGTAAAAAATACAATACCAAAGTATTTGAGCGTCATAATAGAAAGGTATACAAGAAATATGTGCTATTTTTAAAATTAAACGGAGTTTGTGCGCAGACTCGCGTTACCTACAATTCTCAAAAAAACCAGAAAAAATATTATAAAATTTATGCAAATAGTGAATGTATACTTTCTTATTGCAAGTTTCTTACTAACGATGAGCTTGAAAACCTGCAAACAAATGGAACTGCCAGAATATGATATTGTAATCTATGGTGGTACTTCAGCTGGTGTTATTGCTGCGGTCACAGCAAAGCGAATGGGCAAATCTGTAATTGTAATAGAAGATCATGAGCATCTAGGTGGTATGAGTTCAAGCGGACTCGGCTGGACAGATTATGGAAATTCTGATGCTATTCAGGGAACTGCCCGAGAATTTTACACGAGGTTGGGAACAAAATATGGTAAAGAGATTGCTTGGCAGCATGAGCCACATGTTGCAGAAGAAGTGTTTATGGAAATGCTAAAGGAATATAAAATTCCATTTATACTCACAGAGCGACTTGATCTTCAAAAAGGTGTTGAGTTGAAGAACAACCGAATAACAAAAATCACTTTAGAGTCAGGTAAAACATTCACTGGCAAAATGTTTATTGATGCCTCTTACGAAGGGGATTTAATGGCCCAATCGGGCGTAAGCTTTATTTATGGAAGAGAGAGTGAAGCTACTCATGGAGAAGACCTCAATGGAGTTAGAAGAGGTGATGTTGACAGAGCATTGCATTATACCCAAGGTGATAAAGACCATTTTAATGTTAATATAGATCCTTACATCATTCAAGGTGATGCCTCAAGTGGCATTATTCCACATGTGTTGGATTTACAATTGCATAATGGCTCAGGTAGTTTTGAACAAGGCGCTGGAGATGATAAAACGCAGGCATACACTTTTCGCTTATGTGCATCGAAAGACTCGAATAACATGATTCCTTTTCCAAAGCCAGAAAATTATAATGAAAAAGAATATGAGCTATTATTTAGAGTTTTTGAAGCCGGCGACAATCGTCTTCCACTTAAAATAGATCCTATTCCAAACAATAAATTCGACATCAATTCCTTGCATGGTTTCTCAACTGATGGCGCAATGCTCAATTGGGATTTCCCCACTGGAAACTACGATATTCGGGATAAAATCATTGAGCGTCAAACCAATTATCAGCAGGGATTTATTTGGACACTTGCGAATCATCCTAGAGTTCCAGCAGAGATTCGAAACGAGGTGAATCAGTACGGATTAGCCAAGGACGAATTCGTAAGAAATGGCGGATGGCCTTATGAAATTTACATTAGAGAAGCTAGGAGAATGTTATCCGATTACATCATTACACAACACAATGCAGAAGGAACTACTGATGCTCCCAATCCAATTGCGGAAGCATCTTTTGGAATGGACTCCCATGTAATTCAGATTTTTATCAATGAGGAAGGACGTGTTGTTCGAGAAGGAATTATCTGGAGAGTGCCACCCAAACCCTATGGAATCTCTTATCAGTCCATTGTTCCCAAAAAAGGTGAAACAGAGAATCTCTTCGTTCCTGTTTGTCTTTCAGCCACGCATGTTGCTCATGGGTCTATCCGCATGGAACCTCAGTTTATGATGCTTGGTCAAGCTTCTGCACTTGCAGCTACTTTGGCAATTGATGAATCTATTTCAGTCCAGCACGTTGACTACAATAGGTTGGCAGATTTAATTAAAAATCAAAATTGAGATTCTCAACACAAATAGATATCATATTCCCTATGATTGATAATGAATCATATGCTAAAAACATTAATAGAGGTTTATGCTAATGACTTCGATCAAATGAATTCAAATAGCAGAAAAACAGATAACAAAAGTACGAAAATGCCATCCCTATTAAAAGATGGAATGTCAATATCTTAGAGGGTTATTCATTAAGTATTGACCTCGTTTTATTGTGCCGCGGGCGGCACAATTGAATGCGCTGAAGTTGGTATTAATTTGGTGATCGCATTCTTCAGAAAATGAAAAGGATTATTTATTACCTATTAGCTATGATTGTTTGGGGAGATCTTTATTCTCAGAGTTATGACTTATTATCGAATGAACTTGTTCGAGTGCCTATCTCCCAACTTAAAAAGCCAGAAACACCATTGGATTTGGTTCATTTTGAAGATGGTATAACTCATGCAGGTCAATTTCTGTCGAATTAGGGTAAGCACACCTCGGTAAACTCAGAGGAAAAGAGGATAGATTCATCTTTTAAATATACATTTAAAACCATGATGTCTGATAAAACAATCAAAAATCTTTCAAACTACATTGTAATAAGATGTTTTGAAGATGCCTACCCTCGGGGGCTTATTTTGTTATTATTATACTTTAATAAAAAAACAGATCATCTCTGTGGGATTAATTAGCTCCAATAGCGGCGAACTGTTTGTTATAAGAGATGTAAAAATGACATTGAACTTCTTAGGTGAAGCATTTAATCAGACAAGTGTTGATTTTAGCTATTCTGGATAATACTATAGCTTGAAATTTAAATTGATGTAGAATTTAACTTAATTGATTGCCCAATAATTTGAAACTTTATGCATAAAGAATATGTATCGAGCCTCTTACATGTGCAATAGTTGTTTTTTTCTAGGAGTAAATGTATCAGAAACTTGACCTTTTTGATTGTAATTTTCGACGAACTACTTTCAATTTTATTGAACCAAATTTCAAAAATGCTCTCTAATTGGAGAGTTTATTGTTAACTTTTAGGATTCTAGGATTCCAAATTAAGAGAGCTAAATGGAATGCCATAAAAATTGATCCACCAACATCGTATGTATTTTTCACAAGATGATAAATAGTGAAAAATAACATGAAAACAAAAAAGAATCCAGCTACATATTTTCTGATTTTAGGTATCCAGATCAGGATTCCACCTGCAA
>JAHENA010000005.1 GCA_024643405.1 Flavobacteriales bacterium
ACTTTTGGAACAGAACTTAAAGTTGCTCAGATAGTTGTGGAACCTAAAGTGACTGATCAGGAAAAGTTGCGTATTGTTGACCAATTAAAACAGTTTAGAGCAGATGTTTTAGAAAATGGCGCAAGTTTTAGATCTAAAGTAGTGTTGTATTCAGATGATAAGGCATCAATAAGTTCTGGTGGAAAATATACTTTGAATAGAAAAAAGCCGAGAATGGTAAAAGAGTTTAGACAAGCGGCTTTTTCTCTACAAGAAGGTGAAATATCAGATCCTTTTGAAACAGAATTTGGTTTTCATATAGTGTATTGTGAAAAAATTAGAGGGCAAGAGTATGATGTCAGTCATATTCTGTTAATTCCAAAAGTTTCAACAGAGGCTATTAAAGAAGCAAAAGAGCGCATTGATAAAATCAGAGAACGTATTGTTAATGGGGACATATCATTTGCTGATGCTGCAAGAGAATCAAGTGATGAAAAAGAAACCAGAAATGATGGAGGCCAGCTTATAAATCCGGAAACTCAAGATTATAATTTTGAATTGACCAGAATGGATCCTGAATTATATTCTCAAATTCAAAATTTAAAAGACGGCGAGGTTAGTTTAGTGCAAACTGAAAAGGATAGAACTGATAAATTAAAATTTAAAATTTTAACTGTTACGGACAGAGTTAATGAGCATGAAGCGAATTATGCACGTGATTATTTAAAAATTAAAGAGCAAGCCCTTAATGAAAAGAAGGTAAAAGCAATTGAAACTTGGCAAAATGATAAAATCATGGACACTTATATAAAAATTAGTGGCTCTTATAGAGATTGTGATTTTGCAAGCAATTGGTTAAAAAAATAACATTATGTCAGACGTAGCTGCCGTAGAACAATTCGTAAAAAAATTTGAAGATTTAAAATCTGAAATTGCAAAAGTTATTGTTGGTCAGGATGAGGTTGTCAGCCAAATTCTAATAGCTATTTTTTCAGGCGGGCACTCATTACTTATTGGGGTTCCTGGTTTGGCAAAAACATTAATGGTGAATACGATTGCTCAGGCTTTAGGTTTAGATTTTAAAAGAATTCAGTTTACGCCAGATTTAATGCCTAGTGACATTTTAGGAAGTGAAATATTAGATGAGAACCGACATTTTCATTTTATAAAAGGGCCCATTTTTGCCAACATTATTTTGGCAGATGAGATTAACAGAACACCCCCAAAAACTCAGGCAGCTTTATTAGAAGCGATGCAGGAACGATCTGTAACCGTAGCGGGTCATCATTATGAATTAAGTTTGCCATATTTTGTTTTGGCTACCCAAAACCCTATTGAACAAGAAGGAACCTATCCGCTGCCAGAGGCCCAATTGGATAGATTTATGTTCGCCATTAATTTAGATTATCCCTCTTTTAGTGAAGAAGTCCAAGTTGTTAAATCAACTACCAGTGATACAAAGGAAAAAGTGAATCCGCTTTTTTCCTCAAAAGAAATAGTAGATATTCAACATCTTATTCGCAGAATCCCAGTAGCGGATAATGTTATAGAATATGCGGTCACTATGGTTGGTAAAACCAGGCCAAATAGTCAGTCAGCCAGTGATTTAGTAAAAAATTATTTAGATTGGGGTGCCGGACCTAGAGCGTCACAAAATTTAATTTTGGCAGCAAAAACACATGCCGTAATTCATGGTAAATTTTCTCCGGATATTGAAGATGTTCAAGCGGTTTCTCACAGTATTCTAAGACATAGAATTATTAAAAATTACAAAGCAGAAGCAGAGGGTATAACAGATGATTTTATTATAAAAAGTCTGTTTTAAATAAACCTTTGCGATCAAAAAAGTGATTGTCTTTAACTTATAAACATAGAATTTTTGGATTAGATGTAATGAGAGCCATAGCGATTAGCATGGTACTTATAGCGCATGCCATGTTTATTTTCAAAGATTTTAAAAATCCATTGATTGATGTTATACATATTTTTGGATTTTTAGGAGTAGAAATATTTTTTGTGTTAAGTGGATTTTTAATTGGAGGTATTTTGTTCCAGTTATTTAAGTCAAAAGAGGTTTCATTTAAGGATTTGACGCGCTTTTGGATGAGGCGATGGTTTAGAACCCTTCCATTATATTTTTTATTTTTAATCGTCAATATTTTAATAGCAGTCGGTGTTGGATTTGAACTTCCAAAATCCTTATGGAAATATTTGTTTTTCTTGCAAAACTTTTCAACCACACACATCCCATTTTTCCCGGAGTCGTGGAGTTTATCAGTTGAAGAATACGCCTATTTAATTGCTCCTTTGAGCTTATTTATTTTTTTAGGAATTTTTAAAAAACAAAAACATGTTACAAGAGAAAAGCTGTTTCTCTATACATCACTGTTATTAGTGATTCTATTTTTAATAACTAAAATTATTTACAATATCGTTAATCATGATATCTCGCAAAATTTAGAATTATGGAATTCTAATTTGAAAGCCCTAGTTATTTATAGATTAGATGCTATTTTTTATGGATTTGTTTTAGTTTACTTTTTTGAAACAAATAAGGCATTAATTAAAAGATTAAAGAACATTTTATGTTTCATAGGGTGCATGATAATTTTTGTAACCCTTGTTTTGGTGCCCTCTTCAGGATTCACAATCGAAAATAATTCATGGTATTGGAATGTATTTTATTTACCATGCAATTCAATTGGGATTGCAATGATTTTACCATTTCTGTTTTACCTTGAAACCGCAAATAATAGCATCAAACTATTTATAAACAACATGAGTATTTATTCATATAGCATGTATTTGTTGCACTATACCTGTTTATTATATATAATGGAAATGCTCATAGAATTTGAAGGTTTAAATATGTTCTATAGAATTATTTGGTTTGTCATTTATTTCATAATAACATATTTTTTTTCAAAAGTTATTTATACCTATTTTGAGAAACCAATCACTGATTTGAGAGACAGATGGACGTCTTAGAAATTTTTGAATAAAAAGTAGATTCAATATTGCAATATTTTAGTCATATAACTAATAAAAAGCCAATTATATAAATTTATAATATGACTATAATAATTTCGTATTAATAGTCATTTGTTTGCAGGGTTTATTTTTAAAACTTTGTATTAATTTCGTAATTTGCGATACTTTATAAAACATTAAATAAATTAAAACAAAACGCATGGCATTTGATATCAATATGATTAAAGGTGTTTACACCAAAATGGCAGAACGAGTAGATAAAGCTCGCGAAGTTGTAGGAAGACCGCTAACCCTTTCTGAAAAAATATTATATAATCACCTTTGGGATGGGAACCCTACAAAGGCATTTGTTAGAGGAAAGGATTATGTCGATTTTGCACCAGACCGTATTGCTTGTCAAGATGCGACTGCACAAATGGCTTTATTGCAATTTATGCAAGCAGGAAAATCTAAAGTAGCGGTGCCAACTACAGTGCATTGTGATCATTTAATTCAGGCTAAAGATGGGGCCAGTGTTGATTTAAAACATGCCAATTCTGTAAGTAGTGAAGTATTTAATTTTTTAGAGTCGGTTTCGAATAAATATGGCATAGGATTCTGGAAACCTGGTGCTGGAATTATCCATCAAGTGGTTTTAGAAAATTATGCGTTTCCTGGTGGAATGATGATTGGAACGGATTCTCATACCGTAAATGCAGGTGGTTTAGGAATGGTAGCTATTGGTGTAGGTGGAGCGGATGCCGTAGATGTAATGGCTGGAATGGCCTGGGAATTGAAATTCCCAAAATTAATTGGAATAAGATTAACAGGGAAATTATCTGGTTGGACGGCTCCAAAAGATGTCATTTTAAAAGTAGCTGAAATTTTAACCGTAAAAGGTGGGACAGGTGCTATTGTTGAATATTTTGGCCCAGGAGCAACATCTATGTCTTGTACCGGTAAAGGAACTATTTGTAATATGGGTGCTGAAATTGGGGCGACGACTTCAACTTTTGGTTATGATGAATCTATGGAACGTTATTTACGTTCTACTGACAGAGCCGATGTCGCAGATGCTGCTAATAAAGTGAAGGATTATTTAACTGCTGATCCAGAAGTTTATGCAAATCCTGAAAAGTATTTTGATCAAGTTATAGATATTAATTTATCAGAGTTAGGCCCACTTTTAAATGGTCCGTTCACACCTGATTTGTCTACTACAGTTGGTAAAGCTATGACAGAAAAAGCAAAAGCTAATGATTGGCCTATAACTGTAGAATGGGGATTAATTGGTTCATGTACAAACTCTTCATATGAAGATTTGTCCAGAGCTTCATCTATTGCACAACAGGCATTAGATAAAGGTATTAAGATGAAAGCTGAATTAGGGATTAATCCGGGTTCTGAGCAAGTAAGATATACAGCTGAAAGAGATGGCATCCTTCAAGTATTTGAAAAATTAGATGCTAAAATATTCACTAATGCTTGTGGACCGTGTATTGGACAATGGGCGAGGTATAGTGACCCAAAAAATGCACCAAAAAACAGTATAGTGCATTCTTTTAACAGAAACTTTGCTAAACGTGCTGATGGAAATCCTAATACTCATGCGTTTGTTGCGTCGCCTGAATTAACGGCGGCTATCGCTATTGCAGGTCGATTAGATTTTAATCCAATGACTGATAAGTTGATAAACGAAAATGGACAGGAAGTGATGTTTGATGAACCAACAGGATGGGAATTACCTCCAAAAGGTTTTGAGGTTAAAGATAATGGTTACTTAGCGCCTGAGGCAGATGGTAGCCATGTTCAGGTAAATGTATCACCCACCTCTGAGCGTTTACAACTACTAGAACCTTTTCAACCCATTGGAAACACCATTAATGGTGCTAAATTATTGATAAAAGCCTTTGGTAAGTGCACCACAGATCATATTAGTATGGCGGGACCTTGGTTACGTTTTAGGGGGCATTTAGATAATATTTCAAACAACTGTTTAATAGGGGCTGTTAATGCCTATAACCAAAAAACCAATTTTGTAAAAAACCAATTAACGGGTGAATATGGTGGTGTGCCAGATGTGCAACGCCAATACAAAGCAAAAGGTATTAAAACAATTGTTGTTGGCGATCATAATTACGGAGAAGGGTCTTCACGAGAGCACGCGGCGATGGAACCTAGGTTTTTAGGTGTTGCTGCTGTTATTGTTAAATCTTTTGCGCGTATTCATGAAACGAATTTGAAAAAACAAGGTATGTTAGGTTTAACCTTTGCCAATGAATCTGATTACGATTTAATTAAAGAAGACGACACTTTCAATTTTATAGATTTAAAAGATTTTGCTCCAGGTAAGCAACTAACACTTGAGGCTGTTCATGCTGATGGAACTAAAAACCTTATCAAATTAAACCATACTTATAATCAATCGCAAATAGATTGGTATCATGCTGGTTCGGCATTAAATTTAATAAAAAGACAAAACGCCTCTTAAATTAGAAGGTTCTTATATATAAAATCCAGCTGCAAAGCTGGATTTTTTGTTTTTCAAGAATTAATAAAAATCATTTATAGTTGTATTTTTACCAAAACACTTCGTATGAATTCCAGAGCAGATCAACTAAAAGCATTTGATAGATTATTAACCATTATGGATGAATT
Source organism: Flavobacteriales bacterium (assembly GCA_024643405.1). GTDB lineage: Bacteria > Bacteroidota > Bacteroidia > Flavobacteriales > Flavobacteriaceae > Yeosuana. The sequence goes on from JAHENA010000005.1 coordinate 5,608, forward strand.
GAGGGAAGGTTGTCCTTGGGATAAAAAACAAACCATGGAATCCCTGCGTCATTTAACTATTGAAGAAACCTATGAATTGGGTGATGCCATTTTAGATCGTGATTTACAAGAAATTAAGAAGGAATTGGGCGATGTATTGTTGCACATCGTTTTTTACTCTAAAATAGGCAGTGAAACCAATGATTTTGATATTGCTGACGTATGTCATGGTATTTGTGATAAATTGGTAAGTCGTCATCCTCATATTTATGGAGATGTAAAGGTTGAAAATGACGAAGATGTCAAGCGTAATTGGGAAAATTTAAAATTAAAAGAAGGTAAGACGAGTGTTTTAGAAGGCGTTCCAAATAGTCTTCCGGCATTAGTAAAAGCGAACAGAATTCAGGAGAAAGTGGCTGGAGTAGGTTTTGATTGGGAGGCACCACATCAGGTGTGGGAAAAAGTAGAGGAGGAGTTAAAGGAATTTAAAGATGAAGTTGATAAGGGTAATACTGATGCTATGGAAAGTGAATTTGGAGATGTGTTATTTTCAATGGTTAACTACGCGAGATTTTTAAATATTAGCCCTGAAAATGCCTTAGAACGCACCAATAAAAAATTCTCAAAACGATTTCAGTATTTGGAAAGTAAAGCCAAAAGTTTAAATAAACCTTTAAAAGAAATGACTTTAGCTGAAATGGATGTTTTTTGGGAAGAAGCTAAAAAGATGTGACCACTTTATAGTTATTTTTGCCTTAAAATCGGATAGATTTAATAAATCAAAATATATTCATTTTATTTATAATATATTTTGAATGTATATTTAATGAATAAAAAAGTTGAGCTTTTAAATGTTATTTTTTTATTACTAGCAATTTCTTGTTGGTCTCAAACTAATAATATCCCACCAACAATTACTGCATCAGGTGATCAAACATACTGTCCTTTAAGTGAACTAAATATTGTAACTTTTTTTAATATTGAGGACCCAGATGACTCAGAAATTGAGGCACTATATATTCAAATTTCAACAGGATATCAAATTGGTTTTGATTCATTAATTTTAAATGGAAACCATCCAAATATTTTGACATCATGGAATGTTACAGAAGGGAAACTGACTTTAAAAGGAAATGGTACTCCACAAGCGCGATACGTTGATTTGATTGATGCAGTATATGATGTTGTTTTGAAAAGTACAAGCAACAACCCAACAGACAAATTTTTTTCATTTACCATTGGGGATGCTAATTATTTACCTTCTACAGGTCATTATTATCAATATGTGTCTGCAATTGGGATTACGTGGACAAAAGCTAAAATAGCAGCAGAAAATAGCCGTTATTATGGTTTACAAGGGTATTTGGCAACCATCGGGTCACCAGAAGAAGCGCAATTATCTGGAGAACAGGCGGCCGGTGCAGGTTGGATAGGGGGAAGTGATGCAGCGGCAGAGGGAGTATGGCGCTGGGTTACCGGACCAGAAGCTGGGACAGTATTTTGGAATGGTGCTGTAAACGGATCAACTCCAAATTATGCCAACTGGAACAATAATGAACCAAATAATGCAAATGGCGGTGAAGATTATGCTCACATAACAGATCCATCTATTGGTAATCGAGGGTCTTGGAATGATTTAAGAGAAGCTGGTGATCCACCGGGACCATATCACCCAAAAGGCTATATTGTGGAATATGGTTGGCCAAACGACGCTCCTTTAAATATTTCAGCTACTACGCAATTTAGAGTTACTAAAATAACTACCACTAAACCTAATTCAAGTTGTGGGGCAGGAAGTGTTGTTTTAGAAGCTTATGCAACAACTTTAACAGCAACGGTTTTATGGTATGATACAACTACAGGAGTAAATTCTATAGGTAATGGTAATCAGTTTATTACACCAATTATTAGTACTACAAAAACCTATTATGTATTAGCTTCTGAAAATGGGTGTTTAGAAGGTCCACGGGTTCCGGTTAATGCTACCATAATAACAATACCCACAATCAATTCTGTTACAGGTAATTTAGTATGCGAATCGGGTTCCGGCACCTTATCTGCAACTCCATCATCAGGTGTTGTAAATTGGTATGGTAGTCCAACAGGAGGAATGATGTTAGCAACAGGAAATTCGTTTCAAACGCCTATTGTAAATACATCAACTACCTATTATGTTGATGCAACTTTTAATGGATGCACAACAGCAATGAGAACTCCGGTTACTCTAACAGTCCAAAAAACACCCATACCTAGCGCGAATGCTAATCAAGCATTTTGTGATATTGCACAAGCTACTATTTCGAATCTTTCTGCTGTAGGAAATTCCTTATTATGGTATATTTCAGGTTCAGGTGGAATTCCAATTAATCCTTCAGATTTATTAACAACCAGAACTTATTATGTTTCTCAAACAATAAATGGATGTGAAAGTATCAACAGATTACCAGTAAATGTTATAATACATGAAACCGTTGGATTGCCAACCACAATCCCTGATTTGTTTCAGTGTGATTCCATGTCAGATGGCGATGATACCAATGGTTTTACAACATTCGATTTAACAATTAATGAATCTGTATTATTGAACGGAAAATCCGCTTCCGATTATACGTTTTATTATTTTACTGATTCGGCATTTTCAAATCCCATTGCTACACCACCCAATGCATTCATTAATACTACTGTAGGTGGTCAAACTATTTACGTTAGAATTGTAAATAATTTGAATAATTCTTGTTTTACAGACGCCTCATATACTATTCAGGTAAATCAATTACCAATAGTTCAAAGTGCAATAGTATTTAAAAATTGTGATGAAGATGGTATCCCAGATGGGTTTACAAATTATAATTTAGAAGAAGCCAACGTTATTATTTCAAACAATAATTCAGTCGGCTTAGTCTTTACCTATTATATGACCTCCAATGACGCTGAATTCGCTGTCAATGCCATTTCTCCTTTTTATAATAATACCATGGGAAATACAGTTTATGCACGGGTTGAAAACACTAATAATTGTTTTCGTGTATCAACTATCAATTTACAAGTTTCAACTACGGCATTCCCTCAAGGCTTTATTTACGAATTAGAAAACTGTGATGACGATGCAACAATTGACGGATTAAATGCATTTAATTTAAATCAGGCCTCTCCATTATTTATAGCTCAATTTCCAACAGGTCAAAATTTAAGCGTGCATTATTACAGAAATTTAAACGATGCACAGTTAGAACAGAATGAAATAGATACCTCTAGTAATTATACGAATGAAACCAGTTTTTCACAGACATTATATGTAAGAGTAGAAAGTGATGACAATGGCGATTGTTTTGGACTTGGGCCTCATTTATTATTAACAGTACATCCAAGACCTGAATTTGAGGTTGACAATTCTGCTATTTATTGTTTAGATAATAAACCTGTTACCTTAACTATTTTTAATCCGAAAGGGAATTATACTTATAAATGGACAGATGGAAATGGACAAGTGGTCAGTACTATGCCTTTTGCCACTGTAGTTTCTGGTGGCAATTATACAGTTATTGGTACATCAAATTTTGGATGCGAATCGTTTCCTGTAACATTTAATGTGGTTGAATCCGCTCTTGCTGTTATTAGTGCTGATGATGTTACTATAGTTGAGTTATCAAATAACAATAGTATTACCATTGATAACGAAAACAATAATTTAGGTATTGGTGATTATGAATTTGCTTTAGATAATATCAATGGACCATACCAAGATGAACCCTATTTTGATCATGTTGGTGCTGGGTCTCATACTATTTATGTAAAAGACAAAAATTTATGTGGTATAGCAGAATTAGAGGTTTTTATTCTTGGATTTCCTAAATATTTCACACCAAATAATGACGGGAATAATGATACCTGGCAGGTAAAGGGGTTAGGAACTGATTTTTCTAATTCTTCAGTTGTTAACATTTATGACCGTTATGGAAAATTTATTAAACAGTTGAATGCTAAAAATGGCTTTTGGGACGGAACCTTTAATGGTCAACCATTAGTGGGATCAGATTATTGGTTTGTTGCAGAACTTATTGAAATAACTGGAGACATCAAAACCTATCGCGGGCATTTTAGTTTAGTGAGATAATTTAAAAATTTCACTTAAAGCCATGGCAACACCATCATTTTTATTAGTTTCTGTCACTTTTTTGGCGATTTTTAATACCGCTTCATTGGCGTTAGCAACGGCAATACCTAATCCCACCGATTTAAGCATCTCAACATCGTTATAATTGTCACCAAAGGCAACAACCTCATGCATATCAATATTTGGGTAACAATGGTTTATCAATGTTTCAATAGCGGTTTTTTTTGAAATAGCTCGATGTGATATTTCTATATAGGTCGATTTGGAGCGATATAAAATAATATCATTAGAATGTTCTTTTTCTAAAACCTTATATAAATATTCAATCTCGTTTTCTTCACCCATGCACATTATTTTATGGGCACCTATCCCTTCTAGTTCCCAGCTTTTTAAAACTTCTGTATTAGATTTAATTATAGGCACTACTTTAGTGTTACTAATTTCTCTTTTAGCCCAAAAGTCTATGGCCGGAACAAACCATTCATCTGCATGATATAGACTTATATGAATTGAGGTGGTATTGCATTTATTTATAATAGATTCAAGAACTAAATTGTTAATTTCTGTGGATTGTATAATGTCATCATTATTGATAATTAAACCACCATTATAGGCAATAATTGGAGTCGTTGTATTTCCTAATTCATGCTGTAAATGCCTCATCGCTTTCGGCATTCTTGAAGAAATTAAAATAAATGGGATAGGAGAAATGCGCTTCACTTCACTGATGGTAATTTTTGATAATTCCCGGTCCTTATTCAATAGAGTACCATCTATATCACTACAGATTAATTTATAAGTCATGATTGGAAATGAATTATGCGAAACAAATTTGTTGAAAAACTGAAACATGCTCATATGCATGTTTCAGTTTCTATAAGGTTAGTAAAGCTCCTTTATTTTACTGAGTTTAGTTTTCCAGAGTTTTAAAGAGTCCTTGTGGTTTTTAATGTTATTATGAACTTCTTTTACTAAAGGATTATCATCATTAACATTGGTAAAAAATTGAAGGTTGTTTTCCAGTTGATTAATTTGCCCTTTTAATTCATCAATTTTTTTACGAATAAAGAATCTTTCACTATCAAGATTTTGGTTATCATCTTCATTGCTCAATACTTCTAATTTATTTTCAAACTTAATGAGTTCCACCTCATTTTTATCCATTTTTAATTTTGAAAATAATTCGTCCAGATTTTTATTAAACTTGCCTTCTATGAATCGTTTATCATTTGGTACTCTTCCTATTTCCTTCCATTCAGAAATAATATTTTTAATAAGCACTAAATCTTTTTCTTTGTCGCCAGAAAATGTTAAATTCTTCATAGAATCTAAAAGCGTATTTTTCTTAGTGTAAGCCTCTATTTCTACTTTATTTGCAGCATTCTTTGAAGCATGAAGTTTGTCAAAAAAGTGATTACAGGCCGTTTTAAACTGTTTCCAAATTTTATCACTATCTTTTCTAGGGACATGCCCAATCTTTTTCCAGTCATTTTGAATTTTTTTCATCAATGCTGTAGTCGTTTGAATATCTTCGTTGTCCTTATTGTCTTCAGCAATTTTAATAAGATCTAATTTCTTTTGAAGGTTTTTATATTGTTCTTTTTTTAATCCTTTATAAAAATTATTCTTTTTCTTATTAAATGTTCTTACCGCATCTTTAAATTTGGCCCAAGTTTCTTCATTGACTTTTGAAGGCACTTTACCTGCATTAAAAAACGCATCTCTTAAGCTTTCAATCTCTTTAATTTTCCTTTGCCAAATATTATGTGAATTAACTTCATCTGTATTTAGAGCTTCAATTTTAGATATGATTTCCAGTTTTTTGTCCAGATTTTTCTCGTAAATTTTGTCTATTTCCTGATAATATTTTTGGCGTTTATCATTAATTATTTTTGTTGAATTTTTAAAACGCTCCCAAATTTCTTCCCTGTTTTCTCGGGCAACCGGACCAAGCTCTTCTTTCCACATTTTGTGAAGTTCTTGTAATTCTCTAAAGGCATGCAGAATATTGTCATCTTGAGCAAGTTCTTCTGCTCTCTCTATGATTTTTAATTTTTTATCTAAATTATGTTTAAAGTCTAAATCTCGTAAATCTCTATTTAGGTGCAGAAAATCATAAAACATTTCAACATGATGATGATACGTATTCCAGGCCGTATTATATTTATCTCTTGGAATTGGACCTGTATTTCTCCAACGTTCTTGTAATTCTTTGAAATGTTTATAGGTAGTATTTATATTCTCTTCAACATTTATTAAACCTTTTAATTCTTCAATTATTTCAAGTTTATCTTCTAAGTTTTGTTTTAGATTTTGTTCTAATCCTTTATAATGTTCATGAAGCTTACTTTTAAAGGCTTTATAGATATCTTTAAATCGTTTTTGAACTGGGCTTGAATAGTAAAAATCAATTTCATTTCCACCATCTGAAATAAATTCATCTTTTTTCTCTTCTAAAAGACTGTGAAATTTAGTTTTAAATTCATTGTTTATGAGTTCAACATGATTTTTTATGGCCTGAGCCTTCTCATTGTTTACTAACCTTTCTAATTCAATAGCAAGCGCATCAAGGGACATGCTATCATAATCTTTTACTTCAATCGTGTGTCTTTCTTTGTGCCCATCATCTTCTGCATCCTCTGCATTCGATTCGTCTATTTCGTTTAAAACTTCGTCATTTTCCTCTTCAGAAGCAGTTTCTTTTTCTTTTGCATCAACTCTTTCAATCAGTTTTTCCGCAACTTCAGTTGGGTTTTCTTCTTTTGGATTTTCAACTATTATAGCAGAATCATTCTCAGAAATTTCTAGTTCAGATTTTTCAACCGGAATTTCTGTAGAAATTACTTTTTTAGTTTTCTTTGTAGTTGGTTTTTTAATTTCTTTGTTTCCTTCTGCTTCTTGCAGGTTATCTAGCTCAGACATTTTATAAATGTTTAGGTTCAGTAATTTCTTTATTGTTTAAATATACTAACAACTCAAGTAATTACAAAAGGGTGGAAGGTTTTTAATACGGTAAAATGTGTTTTTAACTTAAATCCCATATAGACCAGGCTTCTTCCGCCTGTAATTCTAACATTTTTAAGCCATTTAGAATGGTTGCACCATGATTCTTACCTATTTTCAAAAAAGTGGTTTCTTCAGGATTATAAATTAAATCATATAAAATATGTTCGCTATTGATAGCTCCAAATGGGATGTCAGGACAAGCGTCAACATTCGGAAATGTGCCAATAGGGGTACAGTTTATTATTATTTGGTGTTCTTTGATGATTTTATCTGTTAAAACATTATAGGTAAAGCCTATACCATTTTTAGAAGTTCTAGAAACAAAATCATAGTGAATATTTAATTCTTTTAAACTAAACGCAACAGCTTTACTGGCTCCACCAGTTCCTAATATTAACGCCTTTTTATGATGTGGTTTTAAAAGAGGCTTTAATGACTGTTTAAATCCGTGACAGTCTGTATTATATCCTATTAGTTGGTTGTTTTGAGTAACTTTAATCGTATTAACAGCGCCTATTTTTTTGGCCGTTTCATCTAATTTATCAATAAATGGAATGATGACTTCTTTATATGGTATGGTAACATTAAAACCTTTAATACCCTCTGTGTTTTTAATGATAGAGGGAAATAACTCTATATTTTCAATATCAAAATTTTCATAAGTTACATTGGTAATCTGTTCCTTTTCAAATTTATTTTTAAAATAAGCTCTAGAAAATGAGTATGAAATATTTTTACCTATTAAGCCTAATTTATGCATGTTGTTTTCTTGTTTTTTGTCCGTAATATTCAAGAGCCAAAACAATTATAATCCCCAGAAAAATAAAGGCTACCGCATAATAAGTTTCTGTATTGAGTGTGGGAATATATCGTTCATAGTTTAAAACAACTTTTGTTCCCGTAGAATCTAAAATATGCGTACCATCTTCTGCTAATTTATAAATAGTATTTTTCCACGGCCAGACAACTCCTAATGAGCCTACTATAAATCCAATAATCGCTGAAAGTGTGATACTTTTATAATGTTTTAAAATATAACTTAAAATATGTGAAAATGTTACCAAGCCTACAACAGAGCCTAAAGTGAAGACAACTAAAACTTCAAGCATTCTTATTCTTTGGGAGTTGTGAATAAAACTAAAATTACCACTAAAAAGATCAAAAAAAGTATCAGATAAAGCATTTACTGAATCGACCAAAAGCAATACATAATTTCCTAAAAGAATGAGTATAAAGGAACCGGAGAATCCAGGAAGCGTCATACCTGAGACACTTATAATACCACAAAAAAACACAAACCAAAGGTTGTCATTTTCCTTGGCAGGATTTAAAAAGCTAATACTGATTCCTGCAATAATTCCTAATGCTAAAGCCGTATATGTTTTATAATTCCAGTCTTTAAAATCTTTATTAATATAATAAATAGAGCCGATAATCATTCCAAAGAAAACACTCCAGATATATAGTTCATAGTATTTAATCAAATAATCTAATACTTTTGAAACACTAAAAAAACTCACAATCATTCCAAGGAATAACAAGCCAATGAATTTACCATTGATGTAATTATAAAAACTTTTAAATCTTCCGTTAATCAGTAATTTAAACGCCTTTGTATTAATTTTTCTGAGAGAATAAATAAATTCTTCATAGAAACCAGCAACAAAAGCAACAACACCTCCAGAAACTCCAGGGACTTTGTTTGCAGCTCCCATACCCAATCCTTTTAGAACCAGGAATATTTTATCTCTTAGTGTTCTGGTGCTTTCCATTAGTGTTTTTTTGAACCTACTTTTTCAAGAATAAAAATAGTTAAAAAACCTGCAATGATTAGTAGTGTTGCGAGTAATAAATGATTATCTCCTAGATAATCAAAAGGTAATACACTTTTATCTATAAGCGGTGTCTTAACACCTTTTGAATTCACATGCCAGGTTAATGTTTCTTTCCATGGCCAAACTTTATTTAAAGAACCAAAAATAAAACCGGTTAGAATTGCTAAGGTAAGATTATGATAATGTTTAAACAACCATTTTAATAGGTGACTGAAACTTAAAAGACCGATTACGGCACCACTTACAAAAAATATCAATTTTTTTAAATCAAAATCATGTAGCGCATCACTTAAGGTTTTATAAGCCCCCAAAATCACCAAGATAAATGAGCCTGAAATACCAGGTAGAATCATGGCGCAAATAGCTAAGGCCCCGGCAAAAAACAAAAAGAATGAACTTTCATTAGTTGCCATGGATGGTAATGTTGAAATATAAAAGGCAATAAAGGATCCAAATAGCAATCCGATTATAACAGAAATGTCCCATTTAGTTATTTGTTTTCCAACAAAATAAATACTGGCAATAATAAGTCCAAAGAAGAATGACCAAATTAATACAGGTTCATTCTCAATTAAATATTTAGCAAGTCTCATAAATGATACAAAACTGACAATAATCCCAGATAACAAGGCTACCAGAAAATTTCCGTTTAATTGTTTCCAAAACGATTTAAATCCCTTCTGAAAAAGTGTTTTAAAGAGAGCGACATTAACATTACTTATAGTAGCAATGAGCTCTTCATAAATACCAGATATAAAGGCAATGGTGCCTCCAGAAACACCAGGAACGGCATCGGCAGCGCCCATAGCCAATCCTTTTAATGAAATCATTAAATAGTCAATAAATTTTCTTTGCATGTGTTGCATTTAATTATTAAATCCAAAGGTATGCAAATTTTTTATAGACCTTCTTTTTGATTTGTTTTTAGTAAGTTTTTTACTTGTGGTTTGTTACAAACTTCAGGAAAAAGTTCATCAATAATAAAAGAATATTCTGCATTATATTTGAGTCCATTTTTTAAATGGAATGTGCCTTTATCTGTTTCATTAAGTATAAAAAACAGGCCTGCTAATCTATATTCAAGTTCTGCATTTTCAGGATAAAACTCTACGGCTTGTTCAAAGTTAAAAACTGCGGCTTCCGGTTCGCCAAGTTTAATTAATATGTCGCCACGAGATAACCAAGTGGAGAGTTCATAATTTCCCAATTCCAGTGTTTTTTTGAAGCCTCTTTCTGCTTCTTCGTATAATTTTAATCTTAAATTTATTTGTGAATATAATTTCCAGTATATCACATTTTCACTATCAATATTAATGGCTTTGTTAATATAGTATAGCGCTTTTTGGTAATTTCTCTTTCTATTATAAAATCTGGTGATGGCAATCCAGCCTTTGTCTAATAACGGGTCTTCATGTACCGTTTTGTAATAATACTGAACTGCTAAATCATCATTTTTTAATTTTTCATAACAGTTGCCAATGCGTAACAAAGCGAAGGAAGTTGGATCATCAAGTTTTAAAGTAAAACTATAAAACTCAATAGCCTCCTCAAAACGTTTTAGTTTTTCAAGGACTTTCCCTTTTTCGAGATAGGCCCCAACAAAACTATCATCAGAAATAATAGCAAAATCAAAAGCGGCTAAAGCCTTTTTATAATCTTTTAAAGTGAAATATTGTTTACCCAATTGATGCCAAGCAACTTCGCAATAGGGATTCTCATCTAAAAATGAATTCAAGTATTCAATAGCCTCAGTATTCTGATCAAGAAAATCAAAGCAATAAATGATGTTATATAACGCTGAATAATCCTCAATGTCCTCATCCAGACATTTCATGAAATATGCTTTGGCTTCTTCAAATTGATCCAGAAATAAGTATTCCATGCCTATTAGAGAATAGAGGTCAACAACGTCATCAGTTAACTCCAACGCTTGTTTAAGAACCTCAATTGCCTGAAAATGCTCATCTTTCTTTGAAAGAATATTTGCTTTTTGGATATAAATTTCTTCATTCATAGGTTCGAGACGATACAACTCATTTAATAAGGCATCCGCTTGAACTAATTTATTTTCAAATACATAAACTTCAACTTTAAAAAGTTTTAAGTTTGTTGAAGTGGGATGCTGATCTAAGCCTAATTTAATAGCCTTTTTTGCTAAAGACATTTTACCTTGATTCAGGTAATGATGGATAATATTTTCAAACTCTTCTGAATCAAAAAACAAAACATTGTTTGTTTTTAGCATGGATTCAAATTTAATTAATGGGAAACTATCGTTGTCGTTAGAGCTATACTCCATAAGCATGTTTGTATGATTCTACATCAATAAAAGTATGATTCTAATTGTTTTTTCAAGGAAGATGACCTAAATGTTTTTAACAAAGTAATCAACAGGTAAACCTCTTATAAAGAAGATAGATGGTTTGTGTTTGAAAATGAATAAGTTATGTCTTTTTTATTTGGCTAAAGAGAATTCAGAACACTGATGATTATGCGACATCCTTTAATTATTTCTTCTTCTGAAATGGTTAAAGGAGGTGTAATTCTGATAGCCTTAGGCTCAAATAATAACCAAAAAAGAATTAAACCTTCCTCTTGACAGTTCAAAATCACCTTATTGGTAATTTCTTCTGAAGGCATAATTAATGCAAGCATCAGGCCTTTTCCACGTATTTCTAGAATTAAAGGATGCACTAAAAGCGCTCGAAAAAGTTGCTCTTTTTCTACAGTTTGAGCCATTAATTTGCTTTGAATGATTTCAGTTAATGTCGCTAAGGCCGAAGCGGCGATCACTGGATGACCTCCAAAAGTAGTTATATGACCTAATTTTGGATTTTCGGCGAGTAAATCCATCAATTCTTTAGAAGCGGTAAAAGCGCCAATAGGCATGCCACCACCAAGCCCTTTTCCTGTTACCAGAATATCAGGGATGCAATGATAATGTTCAAATCCAAATAGTTTACCTGTTCTGCCAATACCTGGCTGAATTTCATCTAATATAAGTAGCGCACCAACTTCATCACACTTAGCTCTTACTTTTGGTAAATAATTATTTTTTGGTTCAATAAAACCAGCGCCACCTTGAATAGTTTCTAAAATAACACCAGCTGTTTTTGAAGTAATAAGTTCTAAGTCTTCCTCTTTGTTAAAAGTTATAAACCTTACATCTGGAAGTAATGGTCTGAAAGCTTGCTTGCGTTCTTCATATCCCATAACACTCATGGAGCCCATTGTATTTCCGTGATATGCATTAAAGGCTGAAATAATTTCACTCCGTCCAGTGGCTCGTTTAGCGAGTTTCAAAGCACCTTCAATAGCTTCTGTTCCAGAGTTTACTAAATAAGTTATTTGTAAAGGATAGGGTAAGTTTGTGGCTAGTAATTTACAAAGTTCAACGGCTGGTTTTTGAATATATTCACCATAAACCATGACATGTAAATACTTATCTAATTGCGATTTAATGGCCTCAATTACTTTTGGATGATTATGACCTAATGGGGTTGCAGAAACACCAGCCACAAAATCTAAATAGGGCTTTTGGTTGGTATCATATATATAAGAGCCATGAGCATGGGAAATTGTCATTGCTAATGGGTGCGTTGTGGTTTGGGCTTGATATTTAAAGAAGTCTTGCTTCATAAAAATTACTCTCGTTTTGGTTTACTCAAAATGGGCTTATTTTTTATAAGTTGCTTTTTGTCTTTTATGTTTTGAGGTATTTTTCTAGATGCTTTTGACTCTTGTTCATTATTAGTGTTTGACTTTTTGTCTGCAGATTCTATTCTATCAAGCATGGCATCATCAAAAAACTCTTCTTGTGGTACATAATCATCTAAGCCTGTTATTTTTGGCAAAACCAGAGGTGGATCATCTTTAAACAAATCATCAATACTTTTTATTTGTTCTTCTTCACGCCAATCGAAACCTTTTAATAATTTTTCTTTATCTGGAAATGTAGACTCAGGATATATTTTACCATCAATTTGATTTATTTTTTTAACTTCTTCAATAAGCTTTTTATCTAAATAAATTTTAATACTTCCTGACTTAGCTTTGTCAATACCTACCAATTCGTTTAAATCATTTCTAAAATAATAGATAGACTCTGCGTTTTTAATAACATCAACGGTTTTTAATTCGTTTTCCTCATTAAATAACCCAACTAAGCGTTGACCTGCAATTTGATTAAAACCCGCTTCAAGAGTGTCTTTACTTATTAAAAAGGCATTTTTGAATACAATAAGAGAATCTAATTTTTCGGTTTCAGGATTTGAAATAAGGTGAATAGTATCTCCGGTCATTTGGTTGCCAATATTCCATAAAATAGGTTTTCTTTTGGTTGAAAAAGCATCTCCTGTTGAATATTTAGAAATGTTGATAAGTTGTGTTAATCCCTGTTCATGATTCACGTGAACCGAATCTGCTTTTCCACTCATGTCAGATTTGTAAAGTCTCACATTTCTAAAAGCACGAGTAATTCTTTTTTCAGGTTTACCAGTTACCATTAAGGTATCAGCATGCATATAAATAGAATCATTTTCTTGAACCGTGATTGCTAATGCACGTCTAGTTATGAAAACGGAATCTTTTTCTTTAAAAACTTCAGCATAATGGCCTTTAACAATACTATGGTTTAAAGTATCTGTAACCTTTATGTTATTGGTCGCAGAGGCAAAACTTATGTTATTATCAAAATATAAGCTATCCCCTTCTATGATTCTGTTATCATAATCAATTCTTGATTTTTTTAAGGCATAACCAATTTTGGTTTTGGTGTCGTAATACCCTTTTTCACAATAAGTAACACTTTCTTCAGTTGTAATGGTTGAAGGGCCAAATAAATAAGCTTTGCCTGTATCTGAATAAAAATCAAAATAATTTGATTTTATGGTGGCATCCGGATTAACTAAAACAACATCCGTTACAAATTGATATTTTTTCAAATTCATATAGTAACGTCCAATTTTACTGGTAATAGTGCCAGAAGTATCTTTAACTACGGTACCGCCATTTCTATAAAATGCTTGTTGTTTTTCTCGGTCAAAATATAAAGTATCAGAAGTAATAGTTGAATTTGGGTCTGTTAAAACCACATCACCACTGGCAAAGGCTAATTTGGTAAGACCACTATATTCAATGTATTTTGAATTCATATTGATGGTATCTCCTTGAATCAGTTTTACATGGCCATAAGCCTCAATAAAATTCTCTTTACCGTAATAATAGGCTTTGTCACACCACATATTGATACTTTCATGGACAATATGAATTTGTTGGGAATCATCGCGGGTTAAAATTTTAGCTCCAGGATACTCGGCTTCATTAAAGGTTAAGAAACCAGAGTATTCAATCTCAATTTTTTTTTGGTCTTGTGCTTTTAAACTGAAAGCAAAAGCCAAAAAACAAAAAAGGAGTAGATATATTGATTTTAATGTATTCAAATCAGCTTTGTTTGTCGCAAAAATAACGATAATTATAATGTTTCAGTACAATGAATCAAAAAACGCTTCAATTTTTTTGAAGCGTTTTATAAATATATAATTTGATTATTTACTTTATTTTTTATTTCTAAAAATAGTTTGTTTTCTGTCAGGTCCAACTGAGACGATGGTAATTGGAATCTCAAGTTCTTTTTCTAAAAACTGAATGTAATCATTTAGTTCTTTAGGTAGTTGACCTGCTTCTGACATTTTGGTCAAATCTTCATTCCAACCTTTAAATTCAGTGTAAACAGGCTGCACATTTTCTGGTTCAATATTATACGGAAAATGGGTGATAACATCTCCTTTATAATTATAGGCAGTACAAACTTTTAGTTTTTTAAAACCTGAAAGAACATCGCCTTTCATCATCATTAATTGTGTGACACCATTTACTTGACACGCATATCTCAAGGCTACTAAATCAAGCCATCCACAACGTCTTGGTCTTCCTGTTGTGGCTCCAAATTCCTGACCAACACGACTCATTGTAGCACCATCTTCATCAAATAATTCCGTCGGAAATGGTCCTGAACCAACGCGTGTTGTGTACGCTTTAAAAATACCAAATACATCCCCTATTTGGCTTGGTGAAACCCCTAAACCAGTGCAAGCTCCTGCAGCGGTTGTATTACTAGAGGTAACATAAGGATAGGTTCCAAAGTCAATATCTAATAAGGAGCCTTGCGCCCCTTCAGCAAGAATGGTTCTGCCTTGTTTTTGCGCTTGATACAAATATTCTTCTGAATCAATAAATGTAATGGATTTCAAAACTTTAACAGCTTCAAAAAATTCTTTTTCAAGTTCTGCTAAATCATACTGAATATCTACATTGTAATAAGAAATCATGGATTCATGCTTATCTGCCAATGCTCTATAGCGCTCCTTCCAGTCACTTAATTCTAAATCCCCAACACGAAGCCCATTTCTGCCAGTTTTGTCCATATAAGTCGGTCCAATGCCTTTAAGTGTTGAACCAATTTTCGCTTTGCCTTTGGCCGTTTCACTTGCGGCATCTAATAAGCGATGGGTAGGTAATATGATATGAGCCTTTCTGGAAATCAACATTGATTTTCTATAATCAACATGTTGTTCTTCGAGCTTATCTAATTCCTTTTTAAATATAACAGGATCAATTACAACGCCGTTACCTACTAAATTAGTCGTATTATCATGAAAAATACCAGATGGAATGGTGTGTAAAACATGTTTTCTACCATTAAAAACTAAGGTGTGTCCTGCGTTTGGTCCACCTTGAAAACGTGCTATAATATTGTATTTTGATGTTAGTACGTCAACAATTTTTCCTTTGCCTTCGTCTCCCCATTGTAAGCCTAATAGTAAATCTACTGCCATTGTAATTTTTAATTATTTTTTTGCTTTTCTATGTCCATAGAAGTAGAGTGAATGATTATTGATTTCAATATCAAAAACTTCTTCTATTGTTTTTTTTATAGATTGTATTCTAGGATCACAGAATTCAATTACTTCTCCTGTATCCGTAAGAATTACATGGTCATGTTGTCTGTCAAAATATGATTTTTCGTAATGTGCTTGATTTTGACCAAATTGATGTTTTCTAACAAGGCCACATTCTAACAGTAATTCAATGGTGTTATAAAGAGTTGCACGAGAAACGCGATACTTTTTGTTTTTCATGCTGAGATATAAAGATTCTATATCAAAATGTTCTGTTTTATTATAAATTTCTTGAAGAATAGCATAGCGTTCAGGAGTTTTACGATGTCCATTACCTTCTAAAAAGGCCGTAAAGACATTCTTAACAATATCCTGATTTTTTGTATCCACTTTTACATTCATAATCTCAAGACAAATTTACACTTTTATACTCTATTCACTTTATCTATCCCATTAATTTTTTTAAGTTTTTCAATTAGTTTTTTAACAAGCGTATTGTTTTTTACAATAATATTTATTTTGCCTGTAAATAAACCATCGTCACTTTCAAAACTTAAACTTTTCATGTTGACGTGCATATTTGATGATATCTCCTGAGTAATTTCATTGACAAGACCCATGTGGTCAATTCCTGAAACTCTTATCTGAACTAAAAATTCTTGTTGGGTAGAATCAATCCATTTGGCAGACATGATTCTGTAAGCGTAATTAGATTGTAAACTCACAGCGTTCGGGCAGTTTTTTTTATGAACTTTGATACCTTCTGTAACGGTTAAAAAACCAAAAACCTCATCACCTGGAATAGGATTGCAGCAATTGGCCAATTTATAATCTAATTTTTCTTCTTCTTTGCCAAAAACAATGGAATCATAATTTGATGTGACTTCTTCTTTTTCTATATCTTCTTTCTTGATGTTAGCCTTTCTGGTAATTTTATTTTTAATAAAACTCATTAAGGCATTACTTCTAGAGGAAGCATAATCCTTTAGCATGCTATTGTCAATAGTACCAATACCAACTCTATAAAATAGGTCTAAACTTGTTTTAAGTTTAAAATAGTTAACTAACTCATTAATACTTGCTTCATTTAAAGTGATTTTTAACTGCTTTAACTTTCTTCTTAAAATCTCTTTTCCTTCTTCACCAACTTTTTTTCTGTCTTCTTTTAATGCTGATTTAATTTTACTTCTGGCTCTTGCAGTTGTTGCATAGTCAAGCCAGTTAGCTGTTGGCTTGGCGGTGTCAGAAGTTAAAATATCGACCTGGTCTCCGCTTTGCAATTCATGACTTAGAGGAACCAGTTTTCCATTTACTTTAGTCCCCCTAGTTTTCATTCCAACTTCAGAGTGAATATTAAAAGCAAAATCTAATGCTGTTGCTCCTTTTGGTAATGATTTCAGTTCCCCTTTAGGCGTAAAAACAAATATTTCTTTTGAATAGAGATTGAGTTTAAATTGCTCAACAAAATCAACGGCATTTATATCTGGATTTTCAAGAGCTTCTTGTAATCTATTAATCCAGTTTTCTAAATTGTCTTCTTTTTCTTCGTCCTGTTTATATTTGTAATGAGCGGCATATCCTTTTTCAGCGATTTCATTCATGCGCTCACTTCGTATTTGTACCTCAACCCATCGGCCTTTTGGCCCCATCACAGTGATATGCAGTGCTTCATAACCAGTAGATTTTGGTGAAGAAATCCAGTCTCGGAGTCTAATGGGGTTTGGTCTAAAATGATCCGTTACAATGGAATATATTTTCCATGCAATAAATTTTTCGTTTTCCGGGTCACTTTTATAAATAATTCTAATGGCAAACTTATCATAAACCTCATCAAAGGAAACTCCTTGTTTCAACATTTTTCGTCGTATTGAAAAAATAGATTTAGGCCTGCCTTTTATAGTATATTTAAGATGCTCTTTGTCCAAAGAAAGTTTAATAACATGGCTAAACTCATTTATATATTGGTCTTGCTCTTCTTTACTTTCTTTAATTTTAAATAATATATCGTTATAAACTTCTGGTTCTGTATATTTTAAGCCTAAATCTTCAAGTTCTGTTTTTATATTATAGAGTCCGATTCTATGGGCTAATGGGGCATAAATATAGAGTGTTTCTGAGGCAATTTTGACTTGCTTATCTGGACGCATGGCATCCATGGTTTGCATATTATGCAGTCTGTCTGCAATTTTTATAATAATTACCCTAACATCATCATTAAGAGTAAGAAGCATTTTACGAAAATTTTCTGCTTGTAAAGAGGCATGCATATCTTGCTCCTTACTTAAAGAAGAAATTTTAGTTAATCCATCGACAATTTTAGCAACTGTTTTTCCAAAAAGGCGCTCAATATCTTCAATTGAGATGTCTTTATTATCTTCAACCACATCATGTAGTAATGCAGCAGCAATGGATGTTGCATCTAAGCCTATTTCTTGTGCAACAATTCTTGCAACGGCCAGAGGATGAAAAATATAGGCTTCCCCAGATTTTCTGCGTTGGTTTTTATGGCCATCAAGTGCCACATCAAAAGCACTTCGTATAAGTTTTTTATCCTCGTCTGTTAGTGTTCGGTAACTTACTTTTAATAACTCTTTGTAGGCTTTGGCAATGGCTGCATTTTCTTTTTCTATAGCTTCATCTGTCATAAACTAAAAATAGCATAAAGAATATTAACATACAACAGCTTTGTTGTTTTTAATTTCTCAAATAATATGTTCAAATATTTAAAAAATGGACCAGTAATTGAATGGCTTTACCTCGATGGCTAATTTTATTTTTCTGGGTTAAATCCATTTCAGCAAAAGTCTCGTTAAATCCAATAGGTTTAAAAATAGGATCATACCCAAATCCTTTTTTTCCTTCTTTTGTTTCAGTAATGATTCCCTCACATACACCTTCAAAAGTATGTAGCTTATTGTTAATATGTAAGGCAATGACTGTTTTAAATTGTGCTTTTCTGTTTGTTTGATTTTTAAGACTTTCAAGTAATTTTTGCATATTATCATCAGCATTTCTTTGTTCTCCAGCATAACGCGCTGAATAAACACCTGGTTCTCCATTTAAAACAGTTACTTCAAGTCCGGTATCATCAGCAAAGCAATCATAACCGTAGTGCTTTTTTATATACTCTGCCTTTTGAATAGCGTTGCCCTTAATGGTGTTTCGTGTTTCTGGAATGTCTTCAAAACAGCCAATTTCTTTTAAACTCAGTAGTTTAATATTTTTAGGTATTAGGTTTTGTACCTCTTTAATTTTATTTTGATTGTTCGTAGCAAAAACGAGTTGCATAAATAGTTTAATTTGAAAGTTTTTTATCGAATTTAAACAAAGCTAAAATTAAAATTGAGACGGTAATTTTAAATGTTAAAAATCTCTCTAAAATTTATATATTGTCCTCTTAAAATTTAATCATATAATATCTTCTTAAATGAAACAGATTCTAATCATTGTTTTTTCATTTTTTTTAACCTTTAACAGTTATTCTCAAAACCAGCCATGGCAAGGTAAATTTGAGCCCATTGATAATTTGATTAATCAACCAAATTCTTTTAGAGCTGCCAGTGGAGCACCAGGAAAGGATTACTGGCAACAACGTGCTAATTATAAAATTGATGTGGTTTTAGATGAAAAGAATAATACGATTAATGGTGAAGAAACAATTACTTATTTTAATAATTCACCTGATGATTTAAGTTATTTATGGATTCAACTGGAACAGAATGTCAATAAAAAAGGCAGTGAAGATTTTGGTTCAGTAAATAACGGTATCGCTGAAGGGATGAGTACACGTCAGATGCAGTTTCTTACAAGAGCTATTGATTTTCCGGCAGGATATACCATTAAATTTATTAAAGACGAAAATGGAAATGCTATCAAATCATTGGTAAATAATACCATGATGAAAGTGCTTCTGAATCAGCCTTTAAAATCTGGTGAATCTTTAAGTTTTTCAATAGGATGGTCTTATCCAATTACAGACAGAAGTATGTTTTTATTGTCAAGAGAAGGCTATGAATATTTTCCAGAAGATGATAATACCGTTTATTTAATTGCACATTGGTTTCCTAGAATGGCAGTTTATAATGATACTGAAGGTTGGCAAAATCAACAGTTTAACCGGTTGGGAGAGTTTGCTCTTGAATTTGGTAATTATGAAGTAAATATTTCTGTGCCAGAAGATCATATTATTGCCTCAACAGGTGAATTACAAAACAGCAGTGAAGTTTTGAGCAAAACAGAACTTAAACGAATAGAGGAAGCCAGAAAATCTTTTGATAAGCCTGTATTAATTGTTACAAAAGAAGAAGCCGAAGCTAATGAGAAGGAAAAATCAACCAAGCTAAAAACATGGAAATTTAAGGCATTTAATGTTAGAGATTTCTCATTTGCGTCTTCTCGCAAATTTATTTGGGATGCACAGGCCGTAAAATTTTCTGATCATAACACTTTAGCTATGTCTTTTTATCCTAAAGAAGGCTTGCCTGTATGGCAGGAAGAATCTACAAAAGCAGTAGTTAATGCTTTGCAGGTGTATTCAGAGTCCACTTTTGAATATCCTTATCCAGTGGCTATCTCTGTGAATACCTCAAATATTGGAATGGAATTTCCAATGATTAGTTTTAATGGAGGTCGTCCTGTTAATGGAAAAATGAGCGAAGGTGCTAAGCAAGGTATGATTGGAACCATTGTACACGAAGTTGGGCATAACTGGTTTCCAATGATTATCAGTTCTGATGAGCGCAAATGGATGTGGATGGATGAAGGTTTGAATACTTTTATTCATCAAAGAACCATAGCAGAACGTTATCCTCATTTTAATAGTGTCACACCGAAAATGATAGTACCATTTATGAGTGGTGATAAAAGTATTATGAGACCTATTATGACGACTTCAGACAACGAATTATTCAGTCAATTTGGAGCAAATTTTTATTTAAAACCGACTGTAGGGCTGCAAATGTTAAGAAACTCCATAGTGGGAAAAGAACTTTTTGATCAGGCATTTAAAGAATATTGTAACAGATGGAAATACAAGCACCCTAATCCGGCTGATTTGTTCAGAACCCTTGAAGATGCCACAGCTGTAGATTTAGACTGGTTTTTTAAAGGATGGTTTTTTACTACGGATGAAGTAAACATGGAATTATCTGACGTGAAATGGTTTAAAGTTTATGAAGAATCTTTGAATATTGAAGATCAAAATAAGAATGTAAAAATGAAAATTGAAGGTGAAAATTCTGGTGGTAAATCTGAAGATTTTTCAAGTGGGCCTGAAGTAATAACAATGACCTCAACTTCAGACCAAGATTATGGTCAATTTTTATCAAGGCTTGATGAACCTGTGATTCGCAAGCAATTGTCGGGAAAGAATATTTATGAAGTGACTATAAAAAATGTAGGTGGTTTAGTCATGCCAGTAACGATTGAATGGATTTTTAAAGATGGAAGTACTGAAATTGACAAGTTACCGGCTGAAATTTGGCGTCTAAATGAATATGAAATTAAGAAGACGTTTGTGAAAGACAAAGAGGTCACTCAAGTTAATTTAGATCCTAATTTTGAATTTGCTGATACGGACATGAATAATAACACTTTTCCTAAAAAGGAGGCACAATCTGATTTTGATAAGTTTAAAGGTAATAATTAATAGACATCTAATATACCAGTCGTTTTAAAATCAACCAACCAAAAGATGCAGAAATTTAATTCACCTTTAGAAGCATTTTTATATTGGGAAACTAATACACCAAACAAGGTTTTTCTAAGGCAACCAATTCAGGGTAAAATAAAAGAATACACATTTGCCCAAGCAGGATTAGAGGCCCGAAAGATAGGGGCTCACTTAAAGTCTTTAAATTTACCGGAGCAATCTCACATCGCTTTAATTTCAAAAAATTGTGCGCATTGGGTACTTGCAGATATAGCTATTATGATGGCTGATTTTATATCCATACCCATTTATCCGACATTAAATGCTGATAGTATTCATCAAATATTAATACACAGCGAATCAAAGGCCATTATTATTGGTAAGTTAGATGATTTTGAATCTCAAAAAAGCGGCATACCAGATATTCATAATATTAGCATTGGGTTATATAATCAAGCGACTGGGATACTTTGGGAAAATATTATATCAAAAGAACCGGCTTTAGTCAATTTAAACCTTCCTAAAAAAGAAAAGCTGCATACTATTATTTATACTTCAGGAACTACAGGGGTACCAAAAGGAGTGATGCACAGTGCTGGCAGTTTTATGGAGAGTTCCAATACGTTAAATAGGCATTTTGAATTACCAAAAAACTTAAAATTATTTTCTTATTTACCATTGGCGCATGTTGCAGAACGTGTATTGGTCAATGCCGGTTTCGTTTTAGGCGGTAATATTACATTTGCAGAATCATTGGATACTTTTGCTAAGGAACTGGAGGCAACACAACCACATCTTTTTTTCGCTGTACCAAGAATCTGGACCAAGTTTAGAGAAAAAATTTTAGAATCCATACCTCAAAAAAAGTTAAGTATTCTTTTAAATATTCCTGTTGTTAACACATTCGTTAAAAGAAAACTCAAACAGAAATTGGGCCTATCTGAAGCTGTTTTTATTGCATCAGCAGCGGCTCCCATAGCTTCAAGTTTAGTAAAGTGGTATCAAAAGATCGATATTAAAATTTTGCAGGGTTACGGGATGACTGAAGATTGCTGTGTTTCACATTTTAATACCCACGAATACAATAAAATAGGTACGGTAGGTAAAACACTTCATGGTGTAAAAGTTAAATTGTCAGAAGAAAGTGAAATATGTGTTAAGAACAACTGTTTAATGCTGGGGTATTTTAAGAACCCTGAAGAAACCGCAAAAGTTTTTGATGCAGAAGGCTATTTAAAAACAGGGGACAAGGGTGAATTTGATCATGATGGATTTTTAACCATAACGGGCCGAGTAAAGGATCAGTTTAAAACAGATAAAGGGAAATATATTTCTCCATCTCATATAGAATTATTACTATCTCATAATACCGACCTTGAACAGATTTGTATTGTGGGCACGGGTATTCCTCAGCCTATAGCATTAATTACCTTGTCTGAACTTGGAAAATCTAAATCTAAAAGAGACCTATCTCAAAGTTTGTTGGAATCAATAAAAAGTATCAATCCTACATTAGAAAAGCATGAACGATTGGAAAAAGTTGTGATTATGAAAGAAGACTGGACCGTCGCAAATGGCCTAGCTACACCTAGTTTAAAAGTGAAACGCAACAATATTGAGAAAATTCATCAAGATTATTATAAGTCTTGGTTTGAAATGAAAGACTTTGTAATTTTTGAATAAAACAAACAAAATGAGACTACTTTGCATAGGAGATAGTTTAACATTTGGGTATGAAACGGACGCTTCAAAAAAATGGACAAGTTTACTTGAGAAGGAATTAAACTTAGAAGTCATTAATTTTGGTGTCAACGGTGATACTACAACAGGAATGTTAAGCAGATTGACCAATGCCATTAAAGAGTTTAAGCCAACATATTGTTTGATTTTTGGGGGCACCAATGATTTATGGTTTGGATTAAAAAATGAATTCATCATGTCCAATATATATGCTATGTATAAGCAAGCAATACATTTCAATGTGTTTCCAATAGTAGGTATTCCAACACCATGTTTTGATATTGAAGAACTTAATGTTATTGGAGAAAACTATTCAGAAAGAATATATAAATTTCAA
Source organism: Flavobacteriales bacterium (assembly GCA_024643405.1). GTDB lineage: Bacteria > Bacteroidota > Bacteroidia > Flavobacteriales > Flavobacteriaceae > Yeosuana. The sequence continues at coordinate 29,168 of JAHENA010000005.1, forward strand.
TGCAGTTTAATTGAATTTTGTTCTAACAAGGAAATGGCATCTATTAATTTTAATGAAAGTATTTTGCGGGAATATTTTATGCAAGATGGTATTCATTATAATGATAAAGGGCACATGTTCATTAAGAATCAATTAAAAGAAAAACTTCAAAACCTATTGAAGAATATTTAAATTTTAAATATTTGAAAAGAATAAACAAATCAAGTCATTATTTGTGATGATAGGGTTCATTCTTTAATATGGTGAAACCTCTGTAAAGTTGCTCAATTATAAAGAGTCTAACCATTTGATGGGAAAAGGTCATTTTTGATAGTGATAATTTCCCCATTGCTTGTTTGTAAACATCATCAGAAAATCCAAAAGGACCACCAATGACAAAAACCAATTGTTTTATCCCTGAATTCATGTGTTTTTGTAAATAGTTAGAAAAAGCAATAGAATCTAATTGTTTACCATTTTCATCCAATAAAATAAGGACATCATTAGCAGTTAAGGCACTTAATATAAGCTCGCCTTCTTTTTGTTTTTGTTGCTCTTCGCTTAAATTTTTTACTTTCTTTAAATCTGGAATGATTTCAAAATAAAATTTGATATAAAAATTTAAACGTTTTTGATACACTTCAATTAATGATTGAAGCTCTCTCTGGTCTGTTTTGCCAATGGCGATAAGTTTTATTGTCATAAAACAAAATTACTATTTGAAAATTATGAATTACTTAATTAAAGCAGAATAATTTGTAAAATTCATAATTTGAAAATCTATTAAAGACAATCAATTTCTTATTTTAGCAGTAAATTTTAAATCGAATGATTACTAAAGAACAATTTGACAAAGAAATTGACATTATTATTTCTAATGCCATCAGAGAAGATGTTGGTGATGGAGATCATAGTTCAATAGCTTGTATTCCAGACGGTGTAAGAGGAAAGGCAAAGCTCTTGGTTAAAGATAAAGGTGTTATTGCAGGTGTTGCTTTTGCAAAAAAAGTGTTCGCTTATGTTGATAAAAGTTTAAAAATTGAAATTTTAATAGAAGACGGTTCTGAAGTGTCTTTTGGTGACATCGTTTTGTATGTTGAGGGTTCTCCTAAATCTATTTTAATGGCAGAGCGTACGGTTTTAAATGCGATGCAACGTATGAGTGCCATTGCAACTAAAACCAGAATGTTTGTTGATTTATTGAAGGGAACGAGAACTAGAATTTTAGATACAAGAAAAACGACTCCTGGAATTCGTGCTTTAGAAAAATGGGCAGTTAAAATTGGTGGTGGAGAAAATCACCGGTTTGCTTTATATGATATGATTATGCTAAAAGATAATCACATTGATTTTGCAGGCGGAATTACTAAGGCGATTGATATGGCAAAACAGTATTTAAAGGATACTGATAGAGATTTAAATATAATGGTAGAGGCGAGAGATTTAATTGAGGTTAAAGAAATTCTCCAAAGTGAAGGTGTTTACAGAATTTTATTAGATAATTTTGATTATGAAGACACTAAAAAAGCAGTTAAATTAATCGGAAATAAGTGTCTTACTGAATCATCTGGCAATATTAACGAAGAAACCATAAGACATTATGCGGAGTCAGGTGTGAATTATATTTCTTGTGGCGCCTTGACGCACTCAGTTTATAATATGGATTTAAGTCTTAAAGCAATCAAATAGTTCTATCAATTAGTTTTTGAATTTGTTAAAATAGAAGGTATATAAGTTTTTTAATTTAATAACTTTACATAAAATAACAGATACAATTATTAATGACAAAACCAATAGAAAAAAAGCTTTCTAAAATACCAGTAGTCAATATTTTATTGAAGTTTTTGAAGAGACTAAAACTTCCCGGTCTTGAAGGACTTTCTTTTTATGATTTATTAGAATTATATGTTATTGGAATCGTCAGAGGCGCTCTAACTACTAGAGCCAGTGCAATTGCCTTTAGTTTTTTTATGGCTTTATTTCCATTTCTGTTATTTGTTTTAATTGTGATTCCTTATGTACCTATTGACGATTTTAAAATTGAATTTTTACATTTTTTAGATTCGTTTCTACCACCTAATACATCAGAATTTTTCTTTCAAAATATATTTGAAAATATAGATCAGTCCCAACGTGGTGGTTTAGTGTCTACCGTTTTTTTATTATCTATTATTCTCATGGGGAATGGTGTGAATGCCGTGTTTTCTGGTTTTACAAATTCGTACCATGAGCAGTTGGGTAGAAATGCATTAAGACAGTATTTATATGCTTTAAGTGTTTCTCTAATTTTAGCATTTCTCCTTATTTTTACTATTGTAGTTTTAGGGTATTTTCAAATTTATGTAGTTCAAAAAGTATTAGACGTTTTGGGAAGTCAAGGCTATCAAGTGGAGTCTCAAACCGTGTTTTGGTTTGATGTTGCAAAATATGTATTCTTCATTATTATGGTTTATTTAGCGACAGCCACCTTATATTATTTTGGAACAAAGGAAGGGAAATATTCTAATTTCTTTTCTATTGGCGCTTTATTAACAACCTTCCTAATCATTGTAACCTCCTATCTTTTTGGGCTTTATATTGAGAATTTTGGCCAATTCAATAAGTTATATGGTTCTATAGGAGCGCTATTAATATTAATGTTTTATTTGTGGTTAAATGCTAATATTCTGTTATTGGGTTATGAGTTGAATGCTTCCTTGAATAATTTACGTAAAAGATTTTAGGTGATGGCATATTTTATTGACGTCATACTTCCAATGCCGCTTGAAAAGTTATTTACCTATAGCATCACTATTTCTGAAGCAGATTTTTTAAAAGCAGGGATGCGTGTGGCAGTACCCTTTGGAAAAGCAAAAATTTACACGGGAATAGTTTTTAATATACATACTGAAGCGCCGCTTGCTTATGAGGCCAAACCTATTGATCAAATTTTAGATGAAGCTCCTGTGGTTAATCCTATTCAACTTAATCTTTGGCAATGGATTGCGAGTTATTACATGTGTACCTTAGGAGATGTTATGAGAGCAGCCTTGCCGAATGCTTTTATTTTAGAGAGTGAAACGATTATTGTATTAAATACTGATAAAGTCATAAATGATGTAGACTTAAAAGATGATGAATTTTTAGTTTATGAGGCATTAATACATCAATCTTCCTTGAAAATCCATGATATTTCAAATATACTTGATAAAAAGACGGTCTTACCGGTTATTAAAAGGCTAATAGAGAAAGAAGCCGTTTTAATTGAAGAAGAAGTATATGAAAAATATAAACCTAAGTTGGTTAGGTATGTGAAATTGCATGCTCATTTTTCTTCTGAAAAAGCACTTCAAAATTTGTTAGAAGAATTAAGTAGAGCTCCTAAACAAAGCCAAGTGGTACTTTCTTTATTTTCAATTTCAGCAAAGACAAAAAAACCTGTTAAAGTATCAGATTTATCAAATGAAAGTGCTGCTTCAGCGTCTATTATAAAAACCTTAATTGATAAAGGCGTTCTGGAAGAATATTTTATCCAAACGGATAGAGTTCAATATTCAGGCGCAGAAAATGAAGCGTCAAAACACCTTAATAAATATCAGGAAACCGCTTTAAGTGAAATTAAGACATCTTTTAAAAAGCAGGCTGTGGTATTATTGCATGGCGTAACTTCTTCAGGGAAAACAGAAATTTACGTTAAACTTATTGAAGAGGCCTTAGCAAAAAATAAACAGGTATTGTATTTGTTGCCAGAAATTGCCTTAACAACCCAGTTAGTTGCTAGACTACAGAATTATTTTGGAGAGCAAGTGGCTGTTTTTCATTCAAAATACTCATCACAAGAGCGTGTTGAGGTTTGGAATAATGTCTTGGAAAATAAAAATAAAGCACGAATTGTTTTAGGAGCGCGTTCCTCTGTTTTTTTACCATTTAGTAATTTAGGATTGATTATTGTTGACGAAGAACATGAACAATCATTTAAACAATTTGATCCTGCGCCTCGTTACCATGCACGTGATACGGCCATTGTTTTAGCTCATTTACATGAGGGTAAATCCCTTTTGGGTTCCGCAACACCTAGTTTAGAGAGTTATTTTAACGCACATGAAAATAAGTATGGTTTTGTGGAAATTAATACGCGTTATAATAATGTTCTCATGCCTGATATTGAATTGGTTGATATTAAAGAGAAGCATAAGCGCAAATTGATGAAAGGGCATTTTAGCGACCGTCTCATTGAGGAAATGACTGAAGCTTTGCAAGAAGGAAATCAAATTATTTTGTTTCAGAATAGGAGGGGCTTTTCTCCAATAGTAGAATGTAATACGTGTGGAATATCGCCTCAATGTCCTAACTGTGATGTGAGTTTAACCTATCATCAATATAAAGACCAATTACGTTGTCATTATTGTGGGTATCACACCGCGATGATTAAAAACTGCTCAGCTTGTGGTAGTGTTGAGTTAGACAGTAAAGGTTTTGGAACTGAGCAAATAGAAGAAGAAGTTAAATTATTGTTTCCAGATTATAAAGTAGCTCGGATGGATTTGGATACTACAAGAGGAAAATATGGATACGAAAAAATAATTACCGCTTTTGAACAACAGGACGTTGATATTTTGGTTGGAACACAGATGCTTACAAAAGGCCTAGATTTTAGAAATGTAAAGCTTGTCGGGATTATGAATGCTGATAATATGCTGAATTTTCCTGATTTTAGAGCCCATGAAAGAAGTTTCCAATTAATGTTACAGGTCTCTGGCAGGGCAGGGCGAACTGATAAAAGAGGTAAAGTATTAATTCAAACCTACAATCCTGAACATAGAATACTACAACAGGTTTCTACAAATAATTATATTGAAATGTATAACGAACAAATGAATGATCGTTATAATTATAAATATCCGCCGGTTTACAAGCAAATTAAAATTACCTTAAGGCATAAAGATTATAACCGAGTTGAGGCAGGGTCACAATGGATGGCCAAATCACTACGTCAAGTTTTTGGTGACGCTATATTAGGTCCGGAATCACCGCCTATTGCCAGAATTAGAAATCAATTTCATAAAAATATATTGGTAAAAATTCCTAAAAAACAATCTTTAATAAAAACAAAAGAAGCTATTATTAAAATAAATAACAGCTTCTCAAGTATTAAGGATTTTAGGTCGGTAAAGGTAATTTTAAATGTCGATAACTTTTAGTATTAAATGTTATTTAAAGCATCTACAAGTTGTGTCTTTTTATTTCTACTTAAAGGAATTTCATAAGCACCAACTTCCACATTTTTACTGTTAAATCTATCTATTTTATCAAGATTAACAATATAAGATTTATGAATTCTTAGAAATTTATTTTCTGGTAATTCTTTTTCAAATGATTTCATGGTCGATAATACTACAAGACTATTCTCTTCAGTCACCAATTTTACGTAATCTCCTAAAGCTTCAATCCATTTAATGTCTTTAATGTAAACTTTACGTTTTTTAAGATTACTTTTTACAAAGATATGTTCACCTTCTTCTTCATTAAAGTCTAAGGTTAATTTATGCTGTTCTAATGCTTTTTCAACAGCCGTATTAAAACGCTCTCTTGTAATTGGTTTATGCAAGTAATCGGTAGCATCATAATTAAACGCTTTAAAAGCATATTCTGTTTTACCGGTTACAAAAATAATTTGGGGTTTGTTGTTTAATACATCCAAGAGCTCAAAGCCATTAAGTACAGGCATTTCAATATCTAAAAAGATAAGGTCTACTTGATTTGTATTTAAACCATTTTTTGTTTCTAAAGCACTACTGTACTCCGCAATTAAGTTGAGAGAGGGGTGATTCTCTACTAACTTGACTATTGAGAGACGTTGTATTGCTGAATCGTCTACTACTACACAGTTTAAAGTCATAACATTTTATATTTCGGTTAAGATATCGACAATATTACAAAAAATTCGGTTAAAAACCAAATTTCATCGTTAAACTGTTTTTTTTAACAAAATTTTAACATTTATGAAATAACTAGAATATACTTGCAATATATAAATAAATAGATTATTTTTGCACCCATTTTAATAATAAATTTAGATTTTTATGAATCATTATGAAACTGTTTTCATCTTAAATCCCGTTTTATCTGAAGATCAGATAAAGGAAACAGTAAAGAAATACGAAGATTTTCTTGTTTCTAGAGGAGCTAAGATGGTATCGAAAGAAGATTGGGGACTAAAAAAATTAGCTTACCCTATTCAAAACAAGAAAAGTGGTTTTTACCACTTAATGGAATATACTGTTGATGGAGAAGTAATAGCTCCGTTAGAAGTAGAATTTAGACGTGACGAGCGTTTTATGCGCTATTTAACTGTTAGTTTAGACAAGCATGCTGTGTCTTGGGCAGAAAGAAGAAGAGCAAAACTTAAAGAAAAAGCGTAATTATGTCAACAATTGAACAACAAGCAAAAGGAAAAAAAGACGGAGAAATCAGATATCTTACGCCTTTAAATATTGAAACTAACAAAACTAAAAAGTATTGTCGTTTCAAAAAGTCTGGTATTAAGTATGTAGATTATAAAGATGCAGACTGGTTATTAGGTTTTGTTAATGAGCAAGGTAAAATTTTACCAAGAAGATTAACAGGAACTTCATTAAAGTACCAAAGGAAAGTGTCAGTGGCTGTAAAAAGAGCGCGTCACTTAGCTTTAATGCCTTACGTAGCCGATTTATTAAAATAAAATACCGATAACAATGGAACTTATATTAAAACAAGACGTTGAAAACTTAGGATTTAAAGACGATGTTGTAACAGTTAAGAACGGTTATGGTAGAAATTTTTTAATTCCTCAAAAACAAGCTATTTTAGCTACAGTTTCTGCTAAAAAAGTATTAGCAGAAAATTTAAAGCAAAGAGCTTTTAAAGACAAAAAAATAATTGATGATGCAAATAAAATTGCTGAAGTTTTAAAAGCTTTAGAAATTAAAATTACTGCTAAAGTAGGTACTGGAGACAAATTATTTGGTTCTGTAAGCAATATGGATGTAGCTGAAGCATTGTCAAAAGAAGGACAATCAATTGACAAAAAGTATATTGCAGTTGCAGGTGGGCATGTAAAGCGTTTAGGAAAGTACGATGCTACAATACGATTACACAGAGACGTAACTGTTGACTTACCATTTGAGGTTATTGCACAAGCAGATTAATCAAAATAAATAGTTAACAATAGTTAATAAATAAAGGGCTACTCATTTGAGTGGCCCTCTTTTTTATGTGTACTATTGATTACTTTTGATACACTAATTCAAAATTTCTTTAAATGAAAAAAATCACTTTGTTTTTAATGTTTATGTTGAGCGTTAGTTTTGCAATTGCGCAAGTGACTACCTCTAATATAAAAGGATTAATATTAGATGAAGCTTCTCAGCCATTAATGGGAGCTAACATTGTCGTTATTCACACACCAACAGGCACAAAAGATGGAGCGGCTTCCAATTTTGATGGCCGTTACAACTTATTAAATCTTCGTGTTGGAGGGCCTTACAGTATAACGGTAAGTTATATAGGTTATAAAGCACAAACTTTTAATGATGTTTACCTGGATTTAGGTAAAACACTTAGCTTAGATTTAATTCTTGTGCCAGATAGCGAGCAATTAGAAGCGGTTGTTGTAACAGGAACTACTGGCACTGGTACCTTTGGAAGTGACAGAACAGGTGCGGAAACCAGTGTAGGAAGACGTGAATTAACCCGCTTGCCTTCAATCTCTCGTTCTGCTTCAGATTTCACAAGATTAGAACCTACTGCCAGTGGAAACTCCTTTGGTGGAAGAAATGATCAGTTTAATAATTTCTCTTTAGATGGAGCCATATTTAATAACCCATTTGGATTAGATGCTCCAACCCCTGGTGGTCAAACGGATGCACAGCCTATTTCTTTAGATGCAATTGATCAAATATCGGTTTCTACTGCGCCTTATGATGTGACCCAATCTGGGTTTACAGGTGCATCAGTAAACGCCGTCACCAAAAGTGGTACCAATGAATTTCATGGAACCGTTTATGGGTTTACCAGAAATGAAAAAATGACGGGTAAGAAAATTAAAGGAGAAGAAGTGGTTAGACCTAAATTAGATCAAACTCAGTATGGTGTTAGCGTAGGAGGACCAATTATAAAAAATAAATTATTCTTTTTTGCCAATTTTGAAAAAGATGACCGTTCAGATTTAGGTTCTAATGGTTGGGTGCCAAACAGAGGCACTGGCGCTATTAATGAGTCTAGAGTTTCAGCATCAGATTTGATGGCGGTTCAAAGCGCATTATCAGATTTAGGATACAATACGGGAGCTTATGAAGGCTTTACTTATGCCTCACAATCTACTAAGGGAATTTTTAAACTGGATTGGAATATAAATGAGAAAAACCGTTTAGCCATTATTTATAACTGGTTGGATGCTTCAAAGGAAAAACCTGCACATCCAACAGCGCTTGGTTTTAGAGGTCCAAATGCAGCGACTTTACAATTTGAAAATACAGGTTATGAAATCAATAATAAATTACAATCTATTCAGTTAGAATTGAATTCAACCTTATCATCAACTGCTAGTAATAAACTTCAAGTAGGTTATACGCATTTTGATGATTTCAGAAACCCGCTTTCTGTTCCGGCGCCAACCATCACCATTCAGGAAGGTGGATCCAATTATATTATAGCTGGTCATGAGCCATTTTCTATTCACAATACGCTTGATCAAAAAGTATTTCAATTTACTGATAATTTAAGTTTTTATCAAGGTGATCATACCTTTACTATTGGAACGTCATTTGAAAAATTCGAGTTTGATAACTCTTTTAATCTTGGAGCCTATGGCGCAAGAGGGGTGTTTTTTCCTTCTTATGGAAGTGTAGCTGATTTTCTTGCAGATGCAGGTCCTGGAGGAGGCATGCAAGCCATGTTAAATGATGCGACAGCGGCGAATGCTGCTTTAGAAGCTAATGGAACAGGTGTTCCGGGTGGATGGGCATTGGCTGAAACTAATGTTGGACAATTAGCATTTTATGCACAGGATGAATGGAATCTTTCTGATAGATTTAAATTAACCTATGGGGTCCGTTTTGATAAACCATTGTTCTTTGATTCAGCACAAAAGGCTCAGGATGTCATTGACAGAGCATGTTGTTATGTGCCGGATATACCTTATGTGAATCCAAATACAGGAGAGTCTGTAAAATTAGATAATACACAAATGCCTAATAATGATTGGTTAATTTCTCCTCGATTAGGATTTAATTATGATGTTAATGGTAACGATACTTTTCAGTTACGAGGTGGTTCTGGTTTATTTACAGGTCGTTTCCCATTTGTATGGTTAGGAAACCAAATTGGAAATCCAGAAGTGTTTTTCTACCAAATGGTTGACCCAGAATACAAGTTTCCACAAGTTTGGAGAACTAATATAGGAACGGACTATAAATTTGAAAATGGTTTAATTTTAACGGGTGATGTTTCTTATACTAAAGATATTAACGGCGCACACGTTCAAAACTGGGGATTATTACCTCCTTCAGGAACTTTGCAAGGCGTAGATAACAGAGCAATTTATACTTCTGCTGATATTATTAATAACGCTTATGTATTTACTAATTCAGATAAAGGCCGTATTTGGAATGCTTCTGTGAAAGCTCAAAAAACCTTTAATAATGGTTTTTACACTATGTTCGCTTATAGCTATTTAAATTCAAAAGATGTCAACTCCATTGAGGCAGAAATTACAGGAGATGCCTTTGTTTTTAATGCTGCTTTAGGAAATGTTAATGATGACGTGTTGTCTTATTCTAAATATGGTGATACACATCGATTCATTGGTGTTATGAGTAAAAAATGGAATTATGGAAATGATAAATGGTCTACTACGTTGTCAACATTTTTTGAATATGCACAAGGAGGTCGTTTTAACTATACTTACGGTGGAGATATTAACGGCGATGGTTCTAATTTAAATGATCTTATTTATGTGCCAACCTCAAGTGAAATTACTCAAATGCAATTTTCAGGAGCTGGACAAGGCGCTGCTTTAGATGCTTTTATTGCACAGGATGATTATTTAAGCGGAAGACGTGGTGAATATGCTGAACGCTACGGAGCTATTGCACCTTGGAGAGGCAGATGGGATATTAAATTTTTACAAGATTATAATATCAAAGTTTCTGAAAATAAAACTAATACGATTCAATTTAGTATAGACGTACTTAATGTTGGTAACCTAATCAATTCTGATTGGGGCGTCATTCAACAACCAAACAATGTACAACCAATTGGGGTATCGGTTGATGGAACAGGCACTCCAACCTATACTTTTGATCCCAACCAGACAAAAACCTTTGGGTTTGACTCTAGTTTAGCTTCACGCTGGCAAGCGCAAGTAGGATTACGTTATATTTTCTAAAATTAAAAGAATTTATATTATTAAATTTGCGCTCCTAATTAGGGGCGCATTTTTTTTATTATGAAGTATAGTAGATTAACAAAAGAGCAATTCGAAGAATTACAACAAGAATTTATAAACTTTTTAGCGACACAGTCTGTGACCGCTGATGAGTGGAAAAATTTAAAGGAAAATAAGCCTGAACTGGCAGAAATGGAACTGGATATTTTTAGTGATCTCATATGGGAAGGTGTTTTAAAAAGCGCTAAATATTTGGAACATATTTCGCCACAACATATGCATTTGTTCTCCATTAATAATGATAGTATGCATGTTATAGCTGTTACCTTAAAAAATGAAGTGGATATGACTACAAAGGAAGGCTTTGGTTGGTTACGTGATAATTTAATGGATGAAAATGTAGAGTTTTTACAAGCAAAAAAGGAATATTCTGAAGACAGAAATCTTGATGTTTTTAAACTGATTCAACAAGGTTCCGTCATTACAAAAGGTGATTTGTATAACTATTTTAATAAACTCATCAATTAGTTATTCATAACGTAAGGACTCCACAGGATCTAGTTTAGAGGCCTTAATAGCAGGTAATAACCCGGATAATATTGCTACCAGAAAGGTGATTGCAAAAGCACTAAACATGGCTAGCCATGGCGTGGTAAAATTAAATCCGGCTGCTGATGAAACCCCTAAGCCTATTAATAGGCCTAAGATTATTCCTAAAATACCACCTAATTGTCCGACAATAATAGTTTCAACAAAAAATTGAACCGCAATGGTGGCACGCTTGGCCCCTAAAGCTTTTCTTACACCTATCTCACGAGTTCTTTCTGTAACTGACACCAGCATAATATTCATTAACGCAATAGATGATCCAAAAATGGTAATGATACTTATAATCCAGGCGGCCATATACAAATATTGTGTGATAGAACCGACTCTGTTAATTAAATCAGTACTGTTTTCAATAGCGAAATTGTTGTCTTCAATCGGGTTTAACTTTCTAATTTTTCTAAAAGTAATCACGGCCTCTTCCTGAGCATTTTCAAGAAGTTCTTTTTTTTCTACTTTAACACTTAAACCGTAATTGATATTGGCATTTGTAAAAATAGAACGCGCTTTTTGAATGGGAATAATAACCCGATAATCCTCGTTACTACCGAGTCCTGTTTTTTTAGATTCTAATATGCCGATAACCTTAAATTTAGTGCCTCTTACACTAATGGTTTTATTTAACGGGTATAAGTCATTAAATAATTTTTTTTGTAAATCCACGCCAATCACGCATACATTATTATTGTTTTCAACGTCAAAGTAATTGAATTCTCTTCCTAAAGCTATTTTTAATCCTGAGTTTTGTAGATAATTTTCATTCGCTCCTAAAACTGGAACATCGGGATCCGTTTTTGTGCTTTCATATTTTATTTCTGCGGCATTGGTTCCTGTAAAGACAAGAGAAATTGACGATAGAGGAAATTGATATTTTTCAATAAAATCCTTGGCGTCTGCATAGGTTATCACCGGGTTTTGTTTTTGACGTTCTCCACCACCACGACGCTGTACTTTAAACTCATCACGTTGAATATTAAACGTGTTGGCGCCCATGGATGAAAAATCACTTGATATGGTGTTTTCAAGGGCAGAAATAGCACTTAAAATGCCAACCAGAGCCGTAATGCCTATGGCAATAATTAAAACGGTTAAAATAGTACGTAATATTTGACTTTTTATAGAATCTATAGCAATTCTAATATTTTCCCGCACTAATGAAAACATAAACTGGATTTAAAAATTATTCACTTTTTTTGTTAGACTAAGAAAGGGCAATAAAGTTACTATAAAATTTAAAAAAGGTAACAAGTCACATTAAAAATTAAGATATTTGTGCAATAAAAATATTTCCATGGCTCAAAAACCAAGTATTCCTAAAGGCACAAGAGATTTTAATCCGGAACAAGTTTCTAAAAGAAATTATATTTTTCAAAAAATTAGAAGTGTTTTTGAAACTTTTGGATTTCAACCGATAGAGACTCCGAGTTTTGAAAATTCTGAAACTTTAATGGGAAAATATGGAGAAGAAGGAGACCGATTGATTTTTAAGATTTTAGATTCTGGTGATTATTTAAGTAAAGTAGATGATTCTATATTTAATCTCAAAGATTCTAATAAATTAACAAGTTCTATTTCTGAAAAAGCTTTGAGGTACGATTTAACCGTACCGTTTGCGCGTTATGTAGTACAACACCAAAATGAGATTGAATTTCCTTTTAAGAGGTATCAAATGCAACCGGTATGGCGGGCCGACAGACCACAAAAAGGGCGTTTTAGAGAATTTTACCAATGTGATGCTGATGTGGTTGGTTCGCAATCATTATGGCAGGAAGTTGAGTTTGTGCAGCTTTATGATGCAGTTTTTTCAGAATTAAAACTAGAAGGTGTTACTATTAAAATTAATAATCGCAAAATACTTTCTGGTATTGCAGAAGTTATTGGTGCACAAGATAAATTAATTGATTTTACGGTAGCCCTTGATAAACTTGATAAAATAGGCGAGGAGAAGGTTAAAGAAGAAATGTTGAGTAAAGATATTCCTCAAGCAGGTATTGATAAATTAAAACCATTATTCAATTTAAAAGGAAGTTTTGAAAGTCAAATGGAAACACTTAGGACTATTTTGGCATCTTCAAAAGAAGGATTAAAAGGGATTGAAGAATTGGAATTTATGAATACAGCTATGAACACCTTAGGTTTAAAAACAGCGTCCTTACAACTGGATGTTACCTTAGCCCGCGGTTTAAATTATTATACGGGGGCTATTTTTGAAGTGTCTGCTCCTAAAACGGTCCAAATGGGTTCTATTGGTGGAGGTGGAAGATACGATGACCTCACAGGTATTTTTGGTTTAAAGGATGTGAGCGGCGTGGGTATTAGTTTTGGATTGGATAGAATTTATTTGGTATTAGAAGAATTAGGTCTGTTTCCTGAGACGATTACTAAAACCATTGATGTTCTATTCATCAATTTTGGTGAGAAGGAGGCCTTATTCAGCTTAAAAGCAATCAAACAATTGCGTGAAAATAACATCAATGCAGAATTATATCCTGATGCTGCTAAAATGAAAAAACAAATGAACTATGCCAATAAAAGAAATGTGCCGTTTGTAGTTTTGGTTGGAGAGCAAGAAATGAATTCAAATACCTATACCTTAAAAAACATGGTATTAGGAACTCAGGTAGCGTTAAGTTTAAAAGAGTTAATTAATCTTATCAAATAAAAACGAGTTTTAAATTAATTTAAAACTCGTTTTTAGTGTAAAAGCCTATTATTTTATTATTTAACCAGTACTTTTTTGGAAATCTTTCCGAATTCCGTTTCAATTTTTAAAGCATAAACACCTGTTTTAATTTGACTGGTACTATACTCTAAATAATTTTTCGTGCTTTTGGTGTTAAGCTTAATAACGGATTGTCCGAGAACATTATACATTTCCACAGATCTTATTTCTTTAGAATCAGGGTTTTGAACGATAATACTATGCAATTCATTAGAATAGAAGACATCAATTGTGGTGTTATTATGAATATCGTTCACGTCCAAAGCATTCGTATTTGCAAAAGTAATTTCAAAACGGTTTAAATAATCCCCAGCTAACAAGAAAACCTCATATTTACCTTCTATTAAATTGTGGTATTTATTTAATTCTTTATCATGAACAAAGACCATTAGATTGACTGGTGTATTTTCTTGTTTATCAATTGTAATACTGTTTATTCCATCGTTTTTAACGTGAATACCAATTGGTAAAATGGTTTCATCTGTAATCTGGTTGGTTGCTTGAATAACATATTTGTCTGTATCAATTAACCAGAACATGTCATCCATTTGATTATCAATATTTAAGGCATCATAACCCCAATCATACCCAGAAGTAGCATTTGTATCAACAGTTACCAAAAGCTCTCTATGAATCTGATTAACAGAATTTAATCCCAGACGGAGTTTGGTTCTAGAATCTATAACTTTTGTGCTAGTTGTTTTTGTATTTAATGATTTTATAAATTCTGAATTAATTCCATCTTCTTTTTGATATACGCGTTGACCGTTATTGAATTTAATGGTGCCTGTTGTTGCAGCCCTTACAAAAAAGCCTTGAGCTACAGGTATGTAGCGCCCTGGAGTCTTTAGGAAACCAGTAGGTGCAATGCCCAGAAATGGTCCGGGGATACCGCCAGCCAAAGTATAGGTAGCATATCCTCCTTGATATTCTTTTAATATATGTGAACCCCCACTCCAATGTTGCCAGAAATACAAAGTGCCTGTAGTAGAACCTGTTCCACCTAATATAGCTTCATTATCCAAAATGAATTGGTCGGCGTCTATAGAGGATGGATAGGGGTTTCCTATTAAATAAATGTTATCAGCACTAACCTTTAAATTGATATCCCCATTGTTTGGTTTGCCTTCAATAACATAGTTTTGTTGGTTTTGGACAGAGCCTGTTCCAGGGCCTTTCATTGTAAAACCTTCACCTACTAATAAGCTACCTGTGCTCCTTACATGTTGCCATTGAGAAAAGTCATCAGAAGCTTTATTACTAAATTTCCAGATCCAGTAATCAGCAATGCGCAACGGAGAAGCGGTTCCATCGTATCCTGATGTTAAAAAACCAATATTTTTAAATATATCTGGAAGTTTATAAGGGTTATTATTTGTGGAATTATTGGTTGGTCCAACTGGTGAGGACCAATAATTATAGGTGTATTTATCAGCTGTTCCTTGTTGATCAATTTCAAGAGAGCCTGAGCTTGTGGGGTCTAAAGTACTTCCTAAATCTTGTAATAACTGGGATTCTCCTGCTAATACTATTTTGCCATCAAGCTTTAAATTGTCGGTAACTTGTACACTATTGTCCACTACAGTTAATGTTGTATTGTTTTCTAATGTGAGCGTTTTAACATATCCTGTAGTAACTCCGGCATATATTATTGGATAATTGGTTAAACCAGCTGGTATCACTACATTTAAAGTAGGTAAATTACCATCTGTTGGGACCCCAACTTGCCAGTTTTCAGGGTCATTCCAATCAGTATTAACGGTTCCACTCCAATAATTTTTAGTCTCTGTGGCAGATGCCGTTGTTCTGGAACCAATTGTATTATCTTTAGTTACAGCATCCGCCCAATAAAATTTTGATGAAATTTGTGAAAAGGAAGTAATACTACTAAATAATAATATAGAAAATAGTATTGGTCTGACTGAAAGTACAATCTTATCCATAAATAAGAAATTAATAATAGCTTGGGGCTATATTATCCATACAAATATAATGAAAAATCCATTAAAAACAAATATAATCGATAAAGTGAATATTAATTTAAGTAAAGGACTACAAAATAAAAATTCTAACTAAATCATTCTTGAAAGTTGGTTACGGGACATTTAATCAAACAATGTTAGAATAATGACTTTTGGTACGACCTGTTAGCTATTAGATACATTTAATTATTAACACAAAAGAGTAGCAGTATTGACTAAAAATAGTTTATAAAAAAAGATACTTCAGTGGAATATGATGATATATTTTAGTTTATTTGTATTAGAGAGGCCCATTTTAATTAACGATAAAATTTAATGGATCTTCCATTTTTTTAGAATTTATGAACATAAAAGTAAGTTTTATTGCCATTATTATTTTGATGTGTTTTGGATGTAAAGAAGAATCTAAAAATAATTCTGACTTATTAATAAGTCAAGGTTCATCATCAGATAAAGAAGAAAAATTTCGTCCTCAATTTCATTTTACACCAGCAACACATTGGATGAATGATCCAAACGGATTGGTCTATTATAAGGACTACTATCATTTATTTTATCAATATTATCCTGACAGCACAGTTTGGGGGCCTATGCATTGGGGTCATGCCAGAAGTAAGGACTTATTACACTGGGTACACAGACCCATAGCCTTATATCCGGACAGTTTGGGTTATATTTTTTCAGGTAGTGCCGTTATTGATAAAAATAATACGGCAGGTTTTGGTAAAGAGGCAATGGTTGCCATGTACACGTACCATGACCCGATTAAAGAAAAGCAAGGCAGTAATTTATTTCAAACACAAGGTATTGCTTACAGTAATGATGAAGGTGAAACCTGGACAAAATATGAGCAAAATCCAGTAATAGAAAATCCGGGAATAAGAGATTTTAGGGATCCAAAAATATTCTGGAACGAAGAAAAATCCATTTGGCAAATGGTACTGGTAGCCAAAGACCATGTACAGTTTTATGAATCACCTAATATTAAAGACTGGAAAAAAATCAGTGAGTTCTGGTTTGAAGACCATCCACCATTGGGTGTTTGGGAATGTCCTGATTTATTTAAATTGAAAGTTGAAGGTACAAAAGAAGAAAAATGGGTACTTATTATAAGCCATGGAACAGGAGCACCAAACGCAGGTTCGGGCACCAGATATTTTGTAGGCGATTATGATGGCACCACCTTTACTACCAGGCAAAAAGAAAGCCAATGGGTAGATTATGGTACCGATAATTATGCAGGTGTTACTTTTAATAATGAACCGAGTAATAGAAGAATCTTTATAGGATGGATGAGCAATTGGGATTATGCCACTACAACCCCAACAGAATCCTGGCGCAGTGCCATGACCTTACCAAGAGAACTGTCGCTAATAAAAGAAGGTGAGAGTTATTATTTAAAAAGTCCTTTGATTACAAAATTTAATAATCTGACACAAAATATTTCAAAAACAGAAATTACAGGAAATATACCTTATCAATTTAGTTATAACAATTTGCAATCAAGTGTCATATCATTTGATGCTATAGTTGAAGAAAAATTTCTTGTCATTTTTTCAAATGATAAAAAGGAGTCATTCAAAATCAGTTATAACTTTCATGATGGATTACTTAAACTTGACAGAACGAAATCTGGACAAGTTGATTTTAATGAAAAATATAAAACCAGTTCTATTCAAAAAATGCGAATTGGTAAACAGAATAAATTATCAATCAAATTAGTTTTAGATGCTTCTTCTATAGAAATCTTCATTAATGGAGGACGGTATGTCATGACTAATCAAATATTTCCAAATGAGGGTTTCACTAATTTTGAAATACTTCCAAAAGAAAATGTCAAGATTTCTAATTTTAAAATTCAATTTATAAAAAGAAGCATTTAATAATTTTAAAACAATAATATGGCTAAAATAACTTGTTTTGGTGAAGTTTTATGGGACGTGTTCAAAACACATGAGAAGATAGGTGGAGCACCATTAAATGTCGCTTTAAGGTTAAAATCATTTAATAATGAAGTCGCTATCATTAGTGCCATAGGAAACGATATGTATGGAAAGACCCTTTTGGACTATATTTCTGAAAGCGGCGTTAATACAGATTATATACAAGTGAACGAAACACTGGAGACAGGAAAGGTTCTTGTTACCTTAAATGATAAAGGGTCTGCAACGTATGATATTATGTATCCATGTGCCTGGGATAAAATTAGTTTTAATGAAAAGGCGAAAGCCTTAGTTTCAAATTCAGAGGCCTTTGTTTTTGGTAGTTTGGTTGCCAGAGATGCGGTTTCAAAGGAGGCCTTATTACAACTTGTTGAAGTAGCCCCTTATAATGTTTTTGATTTGAATTTAAGAGCTCCACATTATACAAAAGAGCTGTTAATTCAACTTATGAACAAGGCACATTTTATTAAATTTAATGATGACGAACTGTATGAGGTAAGTGCTTATTTGGGGTCTAAATATTTGTCTATGGAACAAAATATTCGTTTTATTTCCAAAGCAACAAACACGAAGCACATCTGTGTGACCAAGGGGAATCATGGTGCTGTTTTATTATATAATGATGTCTTTTATTACAACAGTGGTTATCTAATAAAAGTCAAAGATACCGTAGGAGCAGGGGATTCCTTTTTAGGAACATTAATAAGCCAACTTCTTAACAAGATTAAACCGCAAGAGGCTATTGATTTTGCATGCGCTGTTGGAGCTTTAGTTGCACAAAGTGAAGGTGCTAATCCAAAAATATCAAGTGATATGATTGAAAAATTTATAAACCCTTATTAATATTTAAAAATTAATAAGGGCTTATTCTCTGATGAAAATGGATTTTAAAGCGCTATTATTTCTGTCCTTTTTTAAATCCGTAAAGGTTTTGTCCTATAAAATCGTGTGGAAATTTATCATCGCCTTCAAACCCAATTTCTACAGTACCGCTATCTTCTGGGATATAATTTGTTTTAAAAATATAATCCCACAAACTTAAACTAATACCATAATTGACACCATACGATCCTTTAGGTAAAGTATAGGCATGATGGTATAAATGCATGACCGGATTGTTAAAAAGATACTTTAGGGGACCATAGGTTATTTTAATATTGGAATGATTTAAATGACCTATAGCGATGGTAATAAAATGTATAATGTACGCCTGATTCGGTTCAAAACCACCTATTAGCATCACTCCAAATGTTTTTAATGGTTTGTACAGAATGTTCTCCATCCAGTGATATCTCAAATGCGCTGCAAATCCCATTTCTTTGACGCTATGGTGTACTTTGTGGAACTTCCATAGAAATGGATATTTATGTAATAACACATGTGTAAACCACTGTACAAAATCAAGAATAATGAAAAACACCAGTAGTTGTAGCCACATAGCCCATTCAGAAATATCAAAAATAGCAAAGCTTTTGGCGGTTATATTAATATCTGCAAAAACAAGACCTATAATCTTGTAAAAACCACTGATGACAATTGAAAAAGCAAAAAAGTTGAAATACATATAAAAGGCATCCAACCAAAAATCTTTTCTAATAATAGATTGATCTTTTCTCCAAGGGAATGCGATTTCTAAAAGCCAAACAATAACTGATATTGCCGTAAGCCCCCAAAAATAATTAGTATACCATGGTACGTCAAAAATTATTGATTTCCATGTCCAGTCTACCGTTCCATTAAAGGAATTTATAAAAGCGTTAAGATACTTTTCCATAATAATTTAATTGTTTGTAAAATGTTATTAATTTTTATTCGTATTATTAATCTAATTCATACCATGCAATATTTGTTAACGGAGGGCGTCTTCCAGTATCAACCGGTGGATAATTTGTTGCTAAATAATTAACGATAATCTCTTGATTTTTCCCTAAATCCGGCAGATTCTGAGTTTTCTGCATCCATTTAATAGTGGCGTTCCAGCGATCCGCATTCATACGGTTTTGAAGAATTAATTTTGATGAATGACAGGCCGTACAGTTACGTACCACTGTCATCATCCCTTCAGCATCCACAAAACCAGTAGCTACATGTATGCCATTTTCTATTCTATCTGGATCTAGTTCTTCAACAACAGCAGCCACCTCTGGGGGTTTGTTGAAATTAAAAAATTCAGGATTAGACATATAATAAACAAGCGCCCCACCTGCTATTACAAACAAACTGAATAGTAAAAGTAATAAATGATATACTTTCTTAACTTGTTTAAAAAATTCTAATTCTTCAGACATCTACTTCACTTTAACAGCAATGCGGTGACATGCATTATTTAAATAACCTTTAGGATTCCATCCTGGTAATAGCATAGGTTGTGCTTTTCCGTTGCTATCCGTTGCTTTGGCCCAAACTTCATAATATCCTGTTTGAGGAAAATCAATGGAAGCCCTAAAATGTTGCCAGGCTAATCGGTTTTTTGGTTTTTCAATGGTACACATTTTCCAGGTAGAGCCATAGTCTATGGAGTACTCCATTTTAGTTACTTCTAATTCTCCCGCCCAGGCATGTCCTCGGATGTTTAATGTTTTTCCTTTAGTTATAATAGCACCAGATTTTGGATAGGTAATTAGTGATTTGACGGGCATAGACTCAATGATACAATAATCTTCATCCTTTATCTTTTCTCCGGGTTCAATAGGTTTACAAGGTACCCTATAAGAATCGCCACCCATTTTTTCACCATCATGAATGATATTACGAATACTAATTCTGTTAAGCCATTTTCCTGAAACAGAAGCAGGCCAGCCACCAGCCACCAGTCTTAAAGGATACCCGTGCACCAACGGAATATCTTCTCCATTCATTTTAAAGGCAATTAAAGTTTCATCCTGTAATGCTTTTGACATAGGGCATCCTCTGGAAATAGGCTCTTTTTTAGGGTCGCGACTTAAATGTATATCTGCCGCATGATAGCCAATATAAACCGCGTTATTTTTTATACCGGCATCTTCTAAAACATCTCTTAACCGCACACCAGTCCAAGAGGCACAGTGCACCGCGCCAATAGTCCATTGATTTCCTTGCGCTGGCGGATTAAATTCACTGCGCCCATTTCCTCCACATTCTATGGTTAATTGATAAGTATATTGTTTAAATTTTGATTTTAATTCAGCAAGTGTATAGGTTTTCTCTTTAGTGACAGATTCCCCATCAATTTTCAATACCCAGTTTTTAACATCAATACTCTCAGGAATTAATCCGTTATTTCTTATAAACATACACGAATTTGGGGTGATCGCATCATCTAATAAATGCGCCTGTGCTTCCATATTCCATGGCTTGTCATTCAACAAAACCATTTCTTTATTTTTATTAAACATTTTAAAAGGATCTGGATCTTGTAATGCCAATGGCACATAACCTTCTAATATATTAGATCCAAAAATAATTTCTGCTCCAATAAGTGTTGCAAACGAGCTAATCGTAGCTTTTTTAACAAAAGATCTTCTTTTCAAAAGTGTAGAATTAAATTAATTTTTACATGATATATACAAGATACAAATTACAATTTTAAAAATTTAACTTATGTAACATATGTTACAAACATTATTACAAGTCAGCTTTATATTGTACCTTCATTATATTATGAAAAAACTTAAAGTTAAATTTTATGATAAAGAATTTTGGAACTAAATTTATTGGATGGGCTTTTATTTTAGCCGCCGTATTATTGTGGAGTGGCTGGGCACTTTCACCGCATCATGTTGGAGAGTATTTTCAAGCTTCAGATTTTCCTGCCATAGGTGAGCACGTATGGTTCTGGATATGGATGTACCGTATTCATATATTTGGATGGGTCACCATGGCCATTGCTATTTTTGCATTTGTTTCAATGACAGGTAAGAAACCTTTTGGGGTTGTGATTATACCTGGTGCAGGTATGGTGATTGTAGGAACGTTTACCATTGCCATCGCGGCTGCGTTTTATTATAATTATGGAGCCTGGGGCGTAGGTCAAACTATGGGTAAATCGCCTGAAGAAATTCAAGAATTTTTAAATGGAACACTTTATACGAATCAATATGTGACCTGTTTTGTACGTTTTGGACGTATTTTTTCAGGGGTAGGTTTGGTATTATTAGGTTTTGGTCTTTTAAAATGGCATATGCTTAGCAAATGGCTAAGTTGGTTTACTATTTTGTTGGGTCTAACCGCTATGGGAATTATACTGGCAATTCCAGATAATTTTGAAATTTATAAGCCTGTTTTTCACGTGAAAGTCATATGGTTACTAACCATGGGTGTTTTTATACTCTTAAAAGGTATTAACCTCTCTGAAACGGAGTCTTAAGAGTCTTATTTGAAACTTATTAAATAGATAAACTCTGCATGGAATAAGATGCAGAGTTTTTTATTTGTGGGTATTTCAATTAAAAAAGCTTTTTAGCTATTATCAACCACGCATATCTTAAAAAGACGCCCCATGGATTTAATTCTGTATTTGGTTTTTTTCCTTTTCCTATACGTTTAATTTGCGCTTCATACCAAATAATATTCATGGCGCCGTCAATGGCTTTAACGCCTGTTTTTTTAATATGACTCGTAAAATCAGTTTGCTTTCCGGCGAATAGATCGTTGGCTATATTTGGAAATAAAACAAAGGGACGCGCCATTCCAATAACATCTACCTGATTAGAAGTTACGGCATCCTGCATGACAGAGGCTGTCCTAAAACCACCTGTTAGCATCAATGGTGTCTTGGTTACTTTTCTTGCTTTTTCAATATATTCCATAAAATACGCCTCTCTTTTACTGGTGCTCTCTTGTCTTTTTCCCATCATTGCCGGTGCTTCATAGGTGCCTCCAGATATTTCAATTAAATCAATCCCTTCTTTTGACAGCATTTTAACAACTTCCATAGATTCATCCTCCGTAAAGCCGCCTTTTTGGAAATCTGCGGAATTTAATTTAATTCCAATAGGGAATTTTTCTCCAACTTTTTTTCTGATATTTCTATATACTTCAATCACAAATCGGGCTCTGTTTTCAATCGTACCACCCCATTTATCCTCTCTGATATTGGTGTAAGGTGATAAAAACTGACTTACCAGATACCCATGAGCTCCATGTATCTGAACGCCAGTAAAACCGGCTTTTTTCAAAATAAAGGCGGTTGTACCAAACGCTTCAATAATTTCTAGTATCTCATTTTCGAGTAGCGCTTTTGGTATTTTTTTTGTCGCATTCTTTCTGCCTCCAGTTCTAAGAGGAACTGCCGACGGCGCTAATAATTCACTATTTATTTGTTCCATGGCCTGTCTGCCAGGATGATTAATTTGTGGCCATAAATGTGTTTCTGTTCCTTTTACAGTGTCGGCCCATTCTTTAAGTAAATCAAAATTTTTTTCATCCTCCACAATCACATTTCTAGGCTCGCCAAGCGCCTTGGAGTCAATCATGATATTGCCTGTAATTAACAATCCGGCGTCACCTTGGGCCCATTTTCTATAAGCATTTATAAGGGTTGGTGTCGGCTCATGATTTTTATTGGAAGCATTCTCACTCATGGCCGATTTGGCAATTCTGTTACTTAATTTGGTGCCATTAGGCAAAATCAATTCTTGTTGTAAAATACTCATGATGGGTTTATATTTTATTATTCCAAAGGGATAAAAATATTTATAATAGTTTGTGTATATTTTTAATGACTAGTAAAAGGATTAAAGCCTGCTTTTATCTGATTAATTATTGGTAAAAACAGAGGTTTTGGTAATTGACCCCATTCAAACCAGCACCACGTTTCACATTTATGCGGTTCCATTAATTTAACTTTACCTGAAGCAAAATCTGCCAACATAAAAATGGTGATATAATGCTTATTTTCTTTTAAGAAAACATCATTGGTGGCTATGCCAAACCGAAGATTCTTGATTTTAATACCCGTTTCTTCTAAAACTTCACGTTTCGCGCAGGATTCCCAAGACTCACCGTGTTCTAAATGTCCTCCGGGATAAGACCAAGAACCCTCACCATGTGCATTTTTTCTTTTACCTAGCAAGATTTTACCATCTTTAAGGACCATGACCCCAATACCAACTTTTGGACTATTTTCCATTATTGTAATGCTAAAGATTTTTGGAAAGTTTAAAATATCATTTCCTTATTATTTAATTTGTAGCGCTATTCTTTATTATTTGATAATAAAACCGGATGGAATTTTCAAAATCGCTGACCGGTAATTTTTCATTTAGACCGTGAAAAGATTTAATATTTCCTTTATTGAGTTTGATGGCTGAAAACCTATAAATATTGTCAGAGATCTCATTTAAATGTCTGGAATCTGTTCCTCCTACTACTAAATATGGGGCAACTAACACGTCTGGATAAATTTCTGAAATAGTCCGCTGTAAAGTTTTATAACCAAAAGAACTGGTGCTGGATACGTTTGATGGTTCAGAAATAAAGTCACCCTTTTTAATCATGATGCGGTCGTCATGAATAAGGTCTTTCACACGTTGAGTAACAGAGGCAATGGTTTCGCCTGGAATAATTCTAAAGTTGATGGTTGTACTGGCAAACTGCGGAATGACATTATCTTTCACACCACTATTAAAGATAGTCGGTGCGGTGGTAGTTCTCACTAGGGCGTTACCGGAACCGGATTTTTCATAAATTCCAGTAATCACGGATTCAAACAGGGATTTATTCGCAAAAACTAATTTATTTACAAAGGGCATCTCCGGACCTAAATTTTCGATAAAGCCATCAATTGGGGGAGAAATTATAGCAGGAAACGGATTCTGTTTAAGTTTAACTATGGCATTAGAAAGGACATCTATGGCCGTTTCTTTTTCTGGCATGGAAGAATGACCCCCTTCCATTTTTACTGATAATTCTAACGAAATAAACCCTTTTTCTGCTACGCCAATAAGCGCAACATCTTTTTCAATATCTGGGATCATATGCTGCACAATACTTCCTCCTTCATCTAAAACAAATTCAGCTTCAACTTTTTCATTTTTCAAGTATTGTGCGATAGCTTTTGCCCCGTTAACACCTCCAATTTCTTCGTCGTGACCAAAGGACAGATAAATTGTTCGCGCTGGTTTAAAATCAGTTTTAAGTAAAAGTTCCACAGATTCCATAAGACCTATAACTCCAACCTTATCATCTATAGTTCCGCGACCCCATATAGTATCGTTTATTATTTCGCCACCAAAAGGATTGTGTTTCCAGTCTGAAATATTTTCTTCAATAACTGGCACTACATCCAAATGAGCCATTAAAATAATGGGTTTTAAACTCAGGTCTGATCCAGTCCATTTATATAAAAAACTAAAAGAATTGAAGGTTTTCTTTTCTAAAATGGAATCCACTAGAGGATAAGTTTCTATTAAAAATTTTTCAAAATTCTGAAATTGTAAAGAGTCAAAATCTATTTCATTCTCCGGTGATACCGTTTTAATTTTTATGGCTTTAGAGAAGTTCTCAACAGAAGTACTCTTAATTTTAAAAGCAGCGACCGGTTCGTATTTTAATTGTGTTGATTTAAAATTTAAAGTATTGAATAATAAGTAAATAATAAATATTACGATTAATACAAGACCTGCTAAAAGGATTTTTTTTATAATTTTCATTTTTTGATTTTTCTGTTTAAAAGTGTTGCTCCCAGCCATGCCATGGGTATATAGGCACCGCCAATATCTAAAACAGCAAACCAGGTTGGCGAAGGTAGTAATAAGATGTTAGTAATACCACCTATCAGGAAAAACAAACCAATTAACAATGCGAACTTCATTTTATGGGTTGTTGCTATCCATGCTGCTAACAGGGCGCCTCCCAAAGTGCCCAATGCATGGGCTAAAAACGGAAATAAAAAATTAATGGGCTTAAATAAATGCATAGAAGCTTTTAAACCTTCCATAGTGGTAATATCTGCACCTTCTGGAGGAGGAATGATAGAACCACTTATGGTAATAATACCCATATTGATAATACTACCTATTACAATTCCAGTAACTACAGCTAAAATGTTTCTCAGTATTGTATTCATAAGTCTTATGGTTATATGATTAAGTTTAATGATAAAAGTTATGAGTTCATTTGAACACAAAATGGCCATTTCTTATAGCACTTAACATTTGATTTTAAAAATAGTGAATTTATTCACAGATTTTAAAAATAAAAGATGTTGCCAAGTCTTTAAATGAGGCTGCATCCTTGTTTTAATATATGTCTCTTCATTAAAGATTATAATGCATAATAATTAGTATTTCTCAATTTAGTTAAAGTATAAATTACATTTTAACGAAAAATTTACATAAAACATGTAATATTAAGAGAAATAATAAGAATCTTTTACATGCTTTAGCTACATTTGAAGGGTGTTATTTAAATTATTTTTTTCAAAATTTTATAATACTTATCAATTATAGTCGTTTTAATTGTAATAAATTATTAAAAATGAAAGACATCTAAAACCCTACTAATCAACGTATTTAATTGAACCCAAATTAATCAACTAACCATTGAAAAAGCAAATACATACAGCTTACATAATTGTAATGATTTTAATTATTATAGCTGTAACCTTTTATTTAAGTTACACGGGATATACCTATTACAAAACCCCTTTAGAAGAACGTTTTTATCATCCACAACATACATGGTTTAAACCAAGTGGAGCCTACGGACATGGGTTAGGTATTATTGGAACATTTTTGATTCTTTTTGGTGTGACTATTTATATTGCCAGGAAGCGATATAACTTTTTATCAAAAATTATTCGTTTAAAATATTTATTAGAGTTTCATATTTTCTTATGCACTTTGGGACCCATTATGGTTCTTTTTCATACAGCATTTAAATTTGGAGGTATTGTTTCAATTGCTTTCTGGAGTATGGTTGCGGTTGTTTTAAGTGGTGTGATAGGCAGATTTATTTACATTCAAATTCCAAGAACGCTTGAAGGAAGAGAACTTACCCTAAATGAAGTAAAAGGGTTAAAAACGGATTTAGCCACAGCCATAAACGAAGAAGTTGTGGTAGATGCTGAAATGAGACAGGTTATTTTAAATATATCGAATTCAGAAAGACCTTCTACTAAAGATTTAAGAAAATTAAAAAAGGAACTTATTAAGAAAAAATTTCCAAAAGAGGATAGAAATTATATTTTGAAATTATTGAAAGATGATATTTCCTTATCAGGTAAGATCAAGCGGCTTTTATTGATGCAAAGGCTTTTTAAATACTGGCATGTTGCCCATTTACCATTTGCATTAATTATGCTCATTATAGTGATTATTCACGTCGCAGTAACACTGGCCTTTGGCTATAAATGGATATTCTGATGGAAAGTGAAGTTTTTATAGAACAGATTATAGTTTACGGTGTTGTATTTATTATATGCGCTATTACTATAT
Organism: Flavobacteriales bacterium; assembly: GCA_024643405.1. GTDB lineage: Bacteria > Bacteroidota > Bacteroidia > Flavobacteriales > Flavobacteriaceae > Yeosuana. The sequence continues at coordinate 56,221 of JAHENA010000005.1, forward strand.
TTTTCTATACACGCAAAAAACGAGTTAAATCTGAGGTGGTTGAAAAAAAAGTGAACATTGCCAAAGAAGAAGGCTTGTTTGAACCCGTTTCATTGTATCCTCATATAGACCTTAAGTCCTGCATAGGAAGTGCTGCCTGTGTTGCTGACTGTCCTGAAAAGGATATTTTAGGAATTGTTGATGGTGTTGCAACGGTTATAAATACCGCAAATTGCATCGGTCATGGTGCTTGTTTTCATGCATGTCCGGTAGAGGCTATTTCGCTTAGAATCGGAACAGAATCCAGAGGCGTCGATTTACCGCATGTTAATCAAAATTTTGAAACCAATACAAAAGGTATCTATATCGCTGGTGAATTGGGAGGCATGGGACTCATTAAAAACAGTGTGGAACAAGGGCAGCAAGCCATTGAAAATATTGTAAAAAGTAAAAAACCATCAAAACCCAATGTCATTGACGTTTTAATTGTGGGTGCGGGGCCAGCAGGAATTTCGGCCACACTAGCTGCAAAAAAGCATGGATTAACCAGTGTTACTTTAGAACAAGATTCTTTAGGTGGTACCGTGTATACTTTTCCTAGATCAAAAATTGTGATGACATCACCTATGGATTTACCACTATATGGCAAAGCAAAGTTATATGATACTTCAAAAGATGAATTATTGCAGCTTTGGAAAAAGGTCATAGCTGATCAGGAAATAAAAATTACAGAGAACACCAAAGTCGAGCAGATTATACCAATTGAAAATGACACCTTTAAAGTGATTACTTTAATGGGAGATGAATATATATGCAACCATATACTTTTAGCCATTGGTAGAAGAGGAAGTCCAAGAAAATTGAATGTGCCGGGTGAAGAAGCAACTAAAGTCGCTTACCGACTTTTGGAGCCTGAAAGAATTCAAAAAAAGAATATTTTAGTAGTAGGAGGTGGGGATTCTGCCATTGAAACTGTTTTATTACTTAAGGAAAATAATGATGCTATTTTATCATATAGAAGTGATAAATTTTCAAGATTGAAACCAAAAAACAGAGAAAAAATAGAAGCAGCTATTGAAGATAAATCTTTAAAAGTCATCTTTAATTCAACTCTAGTATCCATTCATGATGATTATGTGTTGCTTAAAACAGAAACGGCCACGACTCCTGAGAAAATACCTAATGATTTAGTCTACATTTTTGCTGGAGGAGAATTGCCTACAGGATTTTTAGAGAAATCAGGTGTTAATATATCCAAGCGTTTTGGTTACGTTATGAAAAGACATGATTAGTTTAATTTGAGAATAATTATAAAACATATCGCTTTATTATTACTACTATCGGTAGCGACTGGTTATGGGCAAATTTCTCCAGGAGATTTGTCTCAAGCACACGCCAAATTAGAAGGCATGAGTAATTGCACTCAATGCCATGAAATAGGAGAAAAAGTTTTAGATAGTAAATGTTTATCCTGTCATAAAGAAATTCAAACCCTTATAAATAATAAAAAAGGATTACATGCTAATCCTGAAGTGATTAGAAAAGATTGTTTTGAATGCCATAGTGACCATAATGGAAGAAATTTTGATATGGTTCGTTTTGATCAAGATAATTTTAAACACGTTCAAACGGGTTATAAGCTTGAGGGAAAACACGAAACTATCGACTGTAATAAATGTCATAAGTCTGAGTTTATTTCAGATTCTGAATTTAAAAAGCGCAAGAGCACCTTTTTAGGTTTGAACCAAGAATGTCTTTCATGTCATGATGATTTTCATCAAAAAACACTTCCTAAGGATTGTAAGCAATGTCATGATTTTGAAGCTTTTAAACCCGCTACTCAATTTGATCATAATAAAGCAGATTTTAAATTATCTGGCAAACATCTGGATGTAGATTGCAAGGAATGTCATAAGGAAACCACCCGTAACGGCAGGAAATTTCAAGAATTTACAGGTATTGCTTTTGAGGATTGTAAATCCTGCCATAAAGATCCGCATGAAAGTCAATTGCCGGGTGATTGTAAATCATGTCATACAGAATTAGATTTTAAATTATTTAATGGGCAAGATAGCTTTAATCATAGCGCCACTAATTTCAAGTTAAATGGAAAACATGCTGAGGTTGATTGCTTTGCGTGTCATAAGGAGTCTACAGATCCCAAAATAATCTTTCAAGATAGATTGAGAATTACCGAAAATAATTGTGTGAAGTGCCATAAAGATCAACATGAGGGAAAATTTGGTTTAGATTGTGCCAAGTGCCATACTGAAACTAATTTTTTGGCGTTAAAGAGTATGAAATCATTTGATCATTCACTAACCGATTATCCACTAGAAGGCAAGCACTTAGAAGTAGATTGCAAGCAATGCCATAAACAAAGGTATACTCAGGCCATCAATTTTTCGGCCTGTAACAATTGCCATACAGATTATCATAAAGGGGAGTTTAAAGAAAATGGCATCATACCAGATTGTGTGACTTGTCATTCGTTACTGGAAGGATTTGATTATAGTTTGTTTACTTTAGAAAAACATCAAGAAACACAGTTTCCGTTAAAAGGAGCGCACTTAGCAACCCCTTGTTTTGCATGTCATGTGGGTGAAAAGGAGAAGCGATGGACTTTTAGAAATTTAGGACCAGATTGTAACAATTGCCATAATGATATTCATCAAGGATATATAAGCAAAAAGTTCTATCCAGATAATGATTGTAAGGCCTGCCATGTCAATGAAAGTTGGTCTCAAATAACCACCTTTAACCATAGCAATACAAAATTTAAATTAGAAGGCAAGCATACAGAAGTTGAATGCAGAGCCTGTCATTTCATCGAAAAGACTGATAATAATGTAGTTACAATTCAAAAATTTGCTAATTTGGATTCTCAATGTGCTTCATGCCATGAAAATCAACATGGTGATTCATTTGCAATAGCAGGCGTGACAGATTGTAAAAGGTGCCATGTAACCAATTCTTGGTTTCCTGAAAATTTCAATCACGATACTACCAATTTCCCTCTGGAAGGAAAGCACCAAGAAATAGATTGCAGAGCTTGTCATACAAGTAGTATTATAGAAGGAAAAACTAAAGTTATTTATAAAATTAAAAAATACCAATGTATAGATTGTCATTCATAATCATACTGTTTTTAATGATGACGTCTCTTTGGGCGCAATCTCCTCATGGCAATGATTTAAAAATTAATTGCAATCAGTGCCATAATCCGTCTGGATGGGAATTGGATATTTATTTGATGCGATTTAATCATGATAAAACAGACTTTAGGTTGGAAGGGGCACACACACAAACGGATTGTAAAGCCTGCCATGAAACTTTAGTTTTTAAGGAAGCTCCAAATCAATGTGCTTCCTGCCATAATGATATTCATAGTATGTCGGTTGGAAATGATTGTGTACAATGTCACACTACAAAAACCTGGATTGTTGATAATATACCTGAAATTCATGAAGAAAATGGATTCCCGCTTATAGGGGCTCACGGAAGTTTGAGTTGTAATGAATGCCACACGGCTGAAACAAGTATTAGATTTGACAGAATTGGAAATGATTGTATCTCATGTCATAAAAAAGATTATGACGCCTCACAAAGCCCAAATCATACAGAACTAGGATTTTCTACAGATTGTATTGAATGTCATAATCCATTAGGGACTGGTTGGGATTCTGAAAATATCAATCATAATTTTTTCCCATTAACACAGGGGCATGATATTCAGGACTGTAAACAATGTCATAAAACAAATAATTATTCAGATGCTTCACCAGAATGTATAAGTTGTCATCAAACAGATTTTAATAGTACAAGTAATCCAAATCATTCTAGTGTTGGTTTTTCAACAGATTGTGTCTCTTGTCATACGACTAATCCAGGATGGACACCAGCGAATATCAATCATGACTTTTTCCCATTAACATTGGGTCATAATATACAGGATTGTACACAATGTCATAAAACAGCGAGTTATGCAGATGCTTCACCTGAATGCGTGAATTGTCATCAAACGGATTATGATAACACCCAAAACCCAATTCATAGAGATACTGGTTTTTCAACGGAATGTGTTTCCTGTCATACCACCAATCCAGGATGGACACCAGCAAATATTAATCATGACTTTTTCCCGTTAACATTAGGTCATGATATTCAGGATTGTACACAATGTCATACTACTAATAGTTATGCAGATGTTACCCCTGAATGCGTGAATTGTCATCAAACGAATTACAGTAACACTAATAATCCAAATCATTCCACAAATGGTTTCTCTACAGATTGTGTATCCTGTCACACCACCAATCCGGGATGGACACCAGCAACTATCAATCATGACTTTTTCCCATTAACATTAGGCCATGCCATACAGGATTGTAATCAGTGTCACACCACAAATAATTATGCTGATGCTTCACCAGAATGTGTAAGTTGTCATCAAACGGACTACAATAACACTAATAACCCAAATCATAGTACTAATGGGTTTTCAACAGATTGTGTATCCTGTCATACAATTAATCCAGGATGGACACCAGCAACTATCAATCATGATTTTTTCCCATTGACATTAGGTCATGATATTCAAGATTGTAAACAGTGTCATACTACCAGTAATTATGCTGATGCTTCACCGGAGTGTGTAAGCTGTCATCAAACAAATTATGATAATACAACGAACCCAAATCACCTTGCAGCTCATTTCCCCACGGATTGCGTAGCCTGTCATACCACAAACCCGAATTGGACACCTGCCCAATTTGACCATGATGCACAATATTTTCCAATATATTCTGGAAAACATAGACAAGGGCAAGCTTGGAATGATTGCGTGGAATGCCATACCAATCCAAATGATTATGCAGATTATTCCTGTTTTAAATGCCATAGGCAAACCGAAATGGATGATAAGCACCAAAACATGACTGGTTATGCGTATGTGAGCAGTGTCTGTCTGCAATGCCACCCCGACGGTACAAAACCTTAATTATGAAAATTAAAAGTTATTTTATTTTCATATTATGTATGGGAATAACGTTAGCTAATTTATTAGCTCAGGAAAAGGAGCATATTCTAATTGGGAAAGTTACTTTTATAACGTCAAAAAACGCTTATGTAAAGTTTGATGACACGAGTGTTATTAATATAGGAGATACCCTTCAAGCTCCAAATAAGGAAAAATGTTTAGTAGTTACAAACAAGTCTTCAAACTCCGTTGTTTGTTTAAAATTAAAAAATTGTTTAGTCAATAAAGAAGATAAGATAAGCTTTGTTTACCAGTTAGCATCTAAAATTGAAATTCTTGAAAGCGAAGAAATACAGGAAAATATAGGAATTAGTTTTAATGATTCTATACAATCCATAAAGAAGAAGAGAACATATTATACAGAAAATATAACAGGACGCTTATCGGCAGCCAGTTATAGTAGTCTTTCTAAAATTAGAGGCGATAATCATAGATTAATGACTCGGTTTTCACTGGAGGCCAATCATATAAATAACTCCAAATTTTCGGTAGAAACGTATCTTAATTACAGATATAATATCTATTCTGTTGGGATAAACAATAATTTAAACAAAACTGACTTAAATGTTTTTAACCTTGCTTTGCGATATGATATTGATTCTACATTTTCTATTACCGCAGGAAGAAAAATAAATTATAAAATTTCTTCACTAGGTGCTATTGATGGGTTACAGGCTGAAAAATATTTTGGAAATAGTTACGTTGGGGTATTAGCAGGTTTTAGACCAGATATTTATGATTTTACTTTAAATACTAATTTATTACAGTATGGCGGCTACATCGGGCAAATGACGGATCATGAAAATTTTTATTCTCAAACCACTTTGGGTTTTGCCGAACAAAAAAATGATAATCAAATAGATAGGAGATTTACTTATTTTCAGCATTCAAGTACTATTTTTAAAAAATTGAATGTGTTTTCAACTTTAGAACTTGATTTGTTCAATAAGTTAAATGATTCCGTAAAAAGTAATTTAAGAGTGACTAATTTATATGTTTCTGGTCGTTATAGATTTAATAATAAAATAAATGCCGCTTTATCATATGATTCTAGAAAGCGCATTATCTATTATAAAACCTATGAAACCGATATCGAAGAATTGCTTGATGAAGATATAGCGCGTCAAGGATTTCGAGCACGATTAAATATCAGACCTTTTAAAAATATTTATTCAGGTTTTAGTTACAGCAAAAGGTTTCAAAGCGATAATCAAAATAAATCAGATAATATTTATGGGTTTTTAAGTTTTTCTAAATTGCCTATTGAAGGTAGGGTGTCTTTAACTTATAACATGAATACGTCAAATTATTTAAAAAGTAATATTGCCTCCATTAGATATTCAAGAGAATTATTGGATGGCAGATTAGGTACTGATATTTATTATAGATTTGTAAATTATAAATATGAAAGCAATTTGCCCGATTTTAATCAGCATTATTTCGGGGCTTATTTATCATATTACATTGACCGTTCATTTACGTGCAGTTTATCAGGTGAAGTTTCACAATATAATGAAGAAACAAATTATAGAATCAATGCTCAAATTATTAAACGCTTTTTTAGAAGCAGAAAACAAAATTAAATATGAAAATCAAATCATTATGTGCTGTATTACTAGCATCCGGTTTTTTAGGGTGTAATAATAACCCAAAAGTTATTCCTGTAACTTCAGAAAATGCCAATCCAAATGCTTCGGGCATATTTTCAGGCTCTTCAAATGAGAATGTAGATTTTAATGCGCCTACCTCTGACGCATTTCATAAAGTAGTAGTGAATGAAATACTTCCAACTTCCAAATATGTTTACTTAAACGTCACTGAAGATGGTGAAAACTATTGGATCGCCACAAGAAGTATGGAAGCCACTGTAGGGGAAACCTACTATTATAAAGGTGGCCTTTTAAAAACCAATTTTGAAAGTAAAGAATATAACCGAGTATTTGATAAAGTTTATTTAATTGGAAATTTAGTAACGGTCAATCATGCCAATTCGGCATCTGTAGCATCAAGCGGTGACTATTCAAATACCAATCAAAGTTATGCTCAAAAGGAGGATATCCCTATGCACACTGAAAAGATTGTACAGCATCAAGGGTCTATGAAAATAGCTGAATTAGTTAGAGATCCAAAGAAATATGAAGGTAAAACAATCCAATTAGATGGTATTTGCACCAAAATTAATGCGGGAATTATGGATAGGAATTGGATTCATATCAAAGATGGAAGTCAAGATGATTATGATTTAGTAGTCACCTCAGATACTTTTGTTCCAGAAGGGACTGCATTCACTATTAAAGCTATTGTGGTTTTAAATAAAGATTTTGGGGCTGGCTATAAGTATGATTTAATTTTAGAACAAGGGGTTCTGATGAAATAGGATTAAAAGAAAACTAAAAAAAGGGCCTAAACGTATGTTTAGGCCCTTTTTATTTAAACGAATTTCTTTTTATGAAATCACTTTGTATTTTCTTTTTTTAAGATAGGCAAGTATGGTAATTCCAATAATGATGGCAACTACAATATATACCCAACTTGGTATGGGCACAGGATCACCAGTTGCATAGGAATGTAATCCAGATAAATAATAGTTCACACCATAATACGTCATAATCACGGTTGCTAATCCAAAAATGGTAGAAACGTTATATATGAATAAGCCTGTAAGTTTTGGGATAATTCTCATATGAAGAATGAAGGCGTAAACCAATATAGTTACTAATGCCCAGGTTTCTTTAGCATCCCAGCCCCAATAGCGACCCCAAGATTCATTAGCCCAGACGCCGCCGAGATAAGTGCCAATACTTACCATAATTAAACCACCCGTGATAGTTAATTCACTTATATAAGACATTTCTGTTATAATAGTCTTGATGCGTTCTTTATTTGTGTTGGAGGTGAAAATCATAAGCACTAAGTTTATTAATCCAATGATGGCGCCTAGCATGAGAAAACCATAACTACCAGCTTCTAAAGACACATGAATGGTTAACCAGTATGATTTTAGAACAGGAACTAAAGGCGTAATTTCAGGATCTAAAAAGCTTAGCATGGAGACAAAAAGTATCGTAGCTGCCAAAATCATTGTAGCAGCTAATCCGCCAAAAGATTTCCTTGTAAAAATTATTCCAGCTAAAGTGGTTGTCCATGCAATATAAATCATGGATTCATACCCATTACTCCAGGGAGCTCTACCAGAGATATACCAGCGTAGTCCTAAACCTAAGGTATGCAAGGCAAAACCTGCCAGAACTATGATAAATAGCACTTTATATATCCTTTTCAATTGAATTCTTGGTTTAAATACAGATAGGAATAAGAAAAACAAAAAGGCGAGGCCTAGTAAAAAGTAAACAATTGCCAAGCGGTTGAAGATATTCAGATTATTTAAAAATATTTCCGCATTTATTTTAGCCTCACTTGGCATCACTAGTCCGCCATTTTTTGATTGGTACTCTTTTAATTCAGAAATTAAAAGATTGGCATCTGCATAATTCTTGGTTTCAATGCCTTTTTTAAGCGCAAGCGTATACGAATTGAAAAAATTAGAGGCTAATTGACTATCCTGTCCATTCCCATGGCTGTGGTTTGAAATCCATGTATTATTATCGTCATTCGTCACAGGAATAATTTTTAATAGCCCTCCTGAAAACATCATATTTAGGATATTTAACCTTTCATCAATTTTTAATAATTCCTTTTCATAAACCCCTTGGTCTTTTGGATTTAAATCATAAACACGTTTCACTTCATCTCTCAGTTTATAAGCACCACTGGTATCAAAAAAATCTTTATAAGCGGCATAACTTCCCCTGACTCCAAGAACATTTAACAATTCTTGATGTTTTCCGAGTTTAATTATTTTTTCACCGTACCAATCTTGAGGGTTTATAAACATACTCAGTAAAACCTGATCTGCACTTAAGTTATTATAGCTTTCTTTTCTATAAATTTTTCGCATTAACTCTCTGGATAAAGTATGAACGGGTTTCATTCGGCCTTTATAATCTTGCACAACCAGTTTACTGAACTTTTCTGCATGTTCTGCATTTACAGATGCATGTGTAAGATGAGAAATATGATTTTGTGAATGCGCAATAGATGAGAACAATAAAAACCCTAAAACCAAGGTAAAAGTGGCATTTGAGGCCCTTATTTTTTTGATTTTTTGAATCACTTGGTAAAATCTGGTATTCTTATCAAACAAAGTCCATATAAGACCTATGGTTAGTAAAATATAACCTAAATAGGAAATGGTTGTTCCCCAAAAATCATGATTAACGCTTAAATAAGTACCTTTTTCATCTTTATCAAAAGATGATTGAAAAAAGCGGTAGCCGTCATAATTTAAAATGTTGTTCATGAAAATTCTAAAATCCATGTTGATATTATTGGGTTCGTCAAAAAGAGTGACTTCGCTGGCATAAGATGAAGCGCTTTCCGTTCCTGGATATTTATCTAAAATGAATTTTTTTAGTTTAATATAAAATGGTATATAAATATCTTTTGAGCCATAGGATACTTCCATGCTCAAACCATTAAAATCTAATGATTCAGGTCTCCCTGGGTTTCCTTTTGCGCCATAAATGACCGCTTCTTTTTTGGTTCCGTTAACAGATACGGATACAACCAGGGCAGTAAGGCTTTCATTTTTAACTTTTAAACTTTCTGATTCCATAATGACAGTTCCATTAGGAAGAAATTCGGGAAAAACCACATTGTTTAAGCTATTAGAATAAAGAGCTCTTAGTTTTAATGCATGATAATGTTCCGTTGGATAAATGGTGTCTCTGGACTGAGTAGCCATCACGGTTTGAGAATAGGTTGTATTGGTTTTAAAGGCTAAGGAATCTCCTTGAAACCTGATATTGAAGGCATTAGGAATTTCAGTAGCATTAAAATTATATACAACTGAATTTATACGCTTCGTTTCTCCTTCACTTATAAAATAGTCTTCTCTTCCATTTAATCCGGAAACCACCATTTTTAAAGAAGGTTTTCCACTGATACTGGGTTTTAAAGTTTGTTTCGGATTAGGGATGAAGTCAATAACTTCAATTTCTATTAAATTGTCATCAACAATATATGACTCTTTAAAATGATTATTTCCTAAAGAGGCAAATAAGACTTCTTCATCAAAATGGTAAGTATTATTGTTTTTTTCAACTTGAAATTTTAAATAGGTATTTGAGGATAGAAAGTTATTTGAAGCATCGTTTTCACGAATATGCATTATGCCTTCATAACTTAAGTATCTGGTAACACCAGCACCAACTAAAATGAATATAATGGCACTATGAAATAGGACTAAGGGCCATTTTTTTTGCTGAATCATTCTAAATTTGAAAATATTTATAAGAATTGATATTCCAAAAAGAATTAACAAAAGTTCAAACCACCATGATTTAAATATGACTTTTTGGGCAGCACTGGTGCCAAAATCATTTTCCACAAAAGTGGCTATGGCTATTGCGGCGGCAAATAATAGGATATATAAGCCGGCAGCTCTTGTGTTAAATAGCGCATTTATAAATTTTTTAAAAAAATCAGTCAGTCTTTTCATAACATATTAATAAACAAAAGTTTAAAATTAAAATTATAAATGAGTTTTATTCTCCAGTTGTACAATAAATCGATTAAGAGCGGTCAATTTGTTTATTAACTTACTATAAACGGTATTTTACTTAATTATTATATATACTAATGTGTTCTATTTTAAGCGCCATTTAAATCACATCTAACGTTGAAATGCCAAGAAACAATATTGCTTTAAAATTTTTTTTGTTTTTTGTCGATTATATGAGTATTTCATCCTATATTTGGAACCTGACGCCCAAAACTAAAATTTTATTTTATTTATGCAGAGATTAAAAATCTTTATAAAACCTACTTTTTTGATTTTCATGTTTATTTTGCTCACCTTAAGTGTTGTAAGAGCGGTCACAGCTCCTGAACATGTTAAAGAAACGGGCATAAAGACACCTAAAATTAATACAGTTATAGTCCATCCAAATGAAGTCAAAATAAATAAAGCCCATCAACAAGCATTGAATGAGGCGCTTGAAATTTATTTTGCCAAAGCCATTGCCTCAGGAGATATAGTGGGTGCTGGCGTAAGCATAGTCATGGGTGATTCTATCGTCATCTCTGAGGGGTATGGTAAAAAGAATATTAAATTAAATGATCAAGTTGATTCAGAAACAGTTTTCAGACTTGGATCCCTCTCAAAAGGGTTTGCAGGTGTTTTGGCTGCCCGATTAAAAAGTGAAGGGATTTTGGATTATACCGATAAGGTTCATGATTATATTCCTGAATTTAAGTTGGGAGACATCACAAATACAGATCAAATTACGCTTGCCACTATTTTATCGCAAACTTCAGGTGCGCCTTACCATAGTTATACCAATCTTGTGGAGGCCGGATTACCTTTAACTGAAATTGCGAAACGCTTTAAGGCGGTAACACCTATTAGTAAACCTGGTAAGATGTATAGCTATCAAAACGCCATGTTCGCCCTAAGTGGTGAGATGATGCAAAAGGCAACCCATCAAGATATTAAAACCTTATTGAATAATAGGTTTTTTGAACCTTTGGAAATGACTACTATCTCCATGGATTATCAATCTTTAGACCATATGAATAATGTTGCTTTACCACATTCTCATAGTGGTAAGAGTTGGAAAACCCTGAAACTTAACAATAATTACTATAATGCCGTTGCCGCTGGAGGTATTAACGCCAGTGCGCTTGATATGGCTAAATGGATGCGGCTATTGCTAGGACATCGCCCGGAAATAATGGATAAAACGGCTTTGGAACAAGCTTTTAAACCCTTTATAGAAATTAAGGGCAGCAGCAAATATTATCAACGCTGGCCAGGCCATGTAAGCTCTTATTATGGCTTCGGGTGGCGAATCCATAAGTTTATGGAAAATGAAGCGGAAAAAACCATGTTACATCACGGTGGCAGCGTAAACAATTACAGAAATGAAATTGCGGTCTACCCAGATGCTGATTTGGGGATTTGTGTTCTTTTAAATAGTAATTCCAAACTGGCAAGAACAGTGATACCTGACCTTTACAAGATTGTCAATGCGATTTATAATGAAAGAAATTCAAAAACAACGCTTGATAAAAATAGCATAGCGGCCTTAGTACCTTAAATGGAGATTTTAATTATTAAAGGGAAAATGTATTTTGAAACAATAAAGCATTTAACTGGCCTTAGCTAATATATCGGTCAAATAATCAATTTTGTTGTGGCATCTAAATCGGGTTGTAACCAGATCGTATTTGCACCATCACATGCCAACACACCCACGGACACACCATTTTGAACAAATTCATAAATAAGGAATTGCCAATCAGGCTACGCTTGAATAATTAAAAACATACTTATACTTTAAATCGGACTATCGGGAGGAAATTTTATTCATGAGAAGCCGAATAAAAGCTTTGAGAAAGGAATATTCCGGGTGATTTTTTTTATTCTATTAAAGACTGCCTTCAAAAAGTGAGGAATTTATCTACTGATTATAGAATAGATGGTTATGTCTGAAAAAGCAGAAGAGCTTTGATTGAATTAACCAAAGCCATAGGGAGTGCGTATCCGGACACTCTTAATTTGTGTCTAGAAGTATACAGGTGTTGAGCCCCCGAAATAATCTTGAAATTGATTGTTTATGACATTCAATTACTGGAGCATTTGTCTAATAGATTATCTTAAGAGGACATGAGTATGCTGTTTAAAAAAAAACAGGATTAAGCCCAATAGTCTCTGTTCTATTGAAAAAAGATAGCCTAAACTGCGCAACGATTTCAAAACCAATAATGCCATAAATTTATTAGTCACTGTCAATGACTTAGGATTTACTTAAACTAAGGGCTTTTTAAGGTAAATAGTAAAAAAATTCTAAAAAATCCGTTTACCCTTGTATTGCTATTAAATGGTTCATAAATCTTAGGGAGATATATGATCGAACGCTGCATCAAATAGATGCAGCATTTTTTTTATCCAATAATTTTATGAATATTTAATGACGCTATACATTGACTGGCATGCTAATAAATGACAACTCTCTCGTCAATCACAAGCCAAAGAGGATAGTTGCTTTTTCTGAACTTTAATTTTTATTTTACTTCATAGACCCAACTATCTTTAAACAGTTCCTTGTCTAAGGTATTCTTCATATAGTTATGCGCTTCTTCGCTTGTTTTAAAATAAGCCACACTAACATAGTCTAAGTTTTTTTCTGATACTCTAATCAC
>JAHENA010000137.1 GCA_024643405.1 Flavobacteriales bacterium
AAAGAACAATCTGCGTCTAAATGAATAATGTATTTCCCTTTTGCATATCTAACGGCTAAATTTGCTGCAGAAGCTTTACCGCCTCTGATATCGTTTCTCAAGAATAAATCTATCATTCCTAGCTTTTCAAGATTTCTTCCGATGGCAGGAGTATTATCATCAGAGCCGTCATCTACAACAATCAATTCTAAGTTCTCATAAGTTTGCTCGTTCAGAGATTTAACCAATTTGAAAATGTGCTTTCCTTCATTTTTTCCTGGAATGACAAGCGAAACAAGAGGATTTTCAAGTTTGAGTTTTTGCTTAGCACTTTCCCAATTTTCATGGTACTCTTGCTTCGAAATCTTCTTCATGAAATACACAAAGTAATCCAACAAAATATAACGTGTGAGTTCAAAAATGATAAAATACCAAAAAACTCTTATAAATTTTCCAGTTCCACTATCTATCCAAAAGTTTAGAAATTCAGGTAATAAATTTTCTAATTGATACATCTACACTTTTTTCAAATCACCAGAAACCAATTGAATTTCATTATTTGTATTGTCTTCAAGAATCTTATTTAGATTGTCGAGCATCATTAGGTATAATTCATATGCCTGAGTTTTTTTGGAATCTGGAAGCAAAAAGCTAAAATGTCCTACATTTTGGGCACAAAGAATATCAATTGGGCGCAGATATTTTTTTAGAATATCTAACACTTCCATTTTTAATTTCAAACGATAAACTTCATTTAGATGTGAATAAACCGATTCTTTGATTTTAATTTCTCCAACATATGAACTGATTTCTTTTCTATTTTGAATTCTAGCTTTTTCTTGATCTACCAGCAAGTTGAAAATTGTTACCGGGACTATACTCAAGTCAGATAACTTTTCAGGATCTGTTTTATCTTCAACACTATCATTAGTAATCCAATTAATACCATGCGTCGTTATTTTATAATCTTTTATATTTAATGTATTCAATTGAGCCAGATCATTATGCTCACCACAATCCACGCACTTAGCTTTCATTGATGTTTCTTGAGAGGAATGATTGCAATGATTACAACTTGAAATTTCTGAAGGCTTATCATAGTCAATTCCAATATGGTTCAGAGTTTTATCACATTTAGGGCAAACTAAAGCATCTGCTTTTTTGAAATCTGATTCAGGACCTATATATGCACATCTGAAGTGATGAATCAAATTTTCATATTTCAAATCGATTGATGAGCATTTGCTGCAAGTCTCGTGGAAATTGAGGTAACTACTTAGGCAACTATTGCAAAGATTCACTTTGTCAACCAATGTTCCATCAAGAAAAGATTTAGAAGAAAATTTGTCTAATTTATTTATATAACTAACCAATTCGTTTCCTCCGGTAACTAAACTTATGAATGGAATATTATAACCAACTAATGAAGTTCTATCCCGATATGGGGTTAGATTTTTATTTCTAGAATAAGCAAATTGTAATGATTTAATTATAATTTTGGTGGATTGATCATTTTCATTCGACTGATCATTTTTGATGGATAGGATTCGATCTTTAATAAATTGATAATCTACCTTATTTATGGGACTAATATTGTTCACAAAATAACCGTCTACATCATTTCCAAATTTTTTGATAACTTTATTAGAATCAATAAATACGGGAATCAAGTACAATTGAGGATCATTTTTGATTCTTATTTCTCTTAATATTTGTTGAACTATCTTTGAATCATCAGATCGTATAATTATACCATCAATCGCATATAAATTAATCAGATTTATAGACAATGAATCTGAAACAACTTTAAATTTTAAATCATCAAAAATTAGATCTTGAATTCCGGCGGTATTTATATTTTTTAAAATCATGATTATTAAAGTTTGTATCGGTTTTTAGATATTTGCACATTCATTTTGTAATAGCTCATGAGTGGTTTGGTCTCGCTATTTAATAACTTAACTTCTGCAACTATGTTCCTAGTTGTAGGTTCGTACTTTTTTTGAAATTCATCTGGTAAGGCATAAGTTGCAATTTGAAAATTGGTAATGATACCTTGGGTGGTTGTTTTATCTGGATAATTTATATTTACCACATCTCCCTCATGGAGATATTTCATGTCTTCTGGATTAAAAAATGCTTTAATCTTGAAATCATTGCTTTTATGGATGGTCATTAATTCTTCTTTTCTATAGCAAATTTCGTTTGCGTTATAGTTGATTTGACCTATAATACCATCTAATTGGGCAGTATAGTAATACTTAGTTTCAATAAATTCTTTTCTTTTTGTTTCAATAGTAGAATAATTTCGATTCTCATTATTTAGGGTAAGTAGTAATTGTTTCAAATAGCTTATTTCCTCTGAAACTCCAGTTCTTTCTGCATCAAGTTTATTGATTTGAATAGATAAATTTTCATAATCATTTCTATCTTTTTGCGAACCAATTAAGATTAATTCCTTTTTTGTGGATTGCATTTGCCTTCTTTGGACAAGTTGATCTTCAATTTCTCTTTGTTGGATTCTTTTTAATTCAATAGCTTTTTCTGTATTAATTCGTTCTTTTATAATCCATTCAACTGGTTTATTGCTATTTATTTCACTCGTAGTTATTTGATCATCAATGGGGATAGAATATTTGAAAAGTGTGTCTCCGACGTTTATTTTAGCACCTTCTGAAATGTAAAGTTGCTCTATTTCAACATCAGTCGGAAAATTTATGATTTGTTTATAAAGTTCGATTTGTGCATTTGCTTGAATAATAGCTAACTTCATATATGCATTTGCGGCAATATATCCTAGAATAAGTAATGCTATAAGAATGTAACTCAAGCGTTGCCATTTGGCTTTACGCTTATTGACCTTCTTAGGTGGTTCCTTAAGAGTCGTTAGGATCGTGGGTGTTGATCTTAATTGAAATTCTCTCATTAATCTTCTAAAGTTAAACTGTCAATATTAAGGAGCTGATTAGTTCCAGTGAATAAAAAGAATGCTTTATTATTATTGCTAAATTTATTTTTGATCCAATATTCCATTTCAATTCTATTTGCAAATTCAAGAACAGGGACCTCTATTATTTCTCTATAATTGAGTGCTTCAATGGATGGGAACACCCTTATTTTGGACTCAATTAATTTCTTTTTAAAGTTTAAATTTATACCATCTAAATCATTAAGAACAACATTGAAAAATTCATTCTTCAACAAATATTGAATAAGAAATTGATTTTCTGCTTCTTGATTAAAATTTCCAGCTAGTTTAAGTAATCTGTCTCCTTTTAGTTTTTTAATTTCTTTGGTGCCATCTCGTTCAGAAATATATGAAAGTATTGAATTCACCTCTGATTTTAGATATATTTTTAGAAGTAAAAGATATAGTTGCTGCTTCAATTCAAGCAATTCATATTCAATGGTTAACCTTTCCAAGTCAATATTCATTGAATTTAGATCTGATTGAGGAGTACTTACATTAATTACTCTTACAGCCTTATCTAATCTTTTATCTTCTTCTAATGATTTGAGTTTATAAATGTATTTAGAATATGAGCGCAGTTTTGCATTGTATTCTAACAAGAAATTGCTTAATTCTTTTTGGTTATTAAAATGCAGTTCTTCTTGTTTTTGAATGTCATAAGAATTGTTCAACTCATTTATTCTATCTTTTTCATCATTTCGATTAACCAAGTCAGTAGAAAACCTAATTCCAAATCCATTGTATAAAAACTTTGTTGTTCCAGCTTCCTGCAATGGTCTCCAGTACACATTATTATATATAGCTAATCTCTTTTGCTTGCTGAGCTTATCTTCTAATTCATTTTTTTGAATCTTCAAACTTTTTAGATACGCCAATGTGGTGTCTTGTCTTTGGAAATTGAATAATTTATCTACATCAATATCTAAAACTGGCAAATAATTCGGTTGTAATTCTGGAGCTTTATTTTGTACTAATTTTTCGAAATGATTGTTGTAATTCGACAATGCCAATTGAAGGATGTTTACTTCTTCACTTTGATCATATAAAGAAATTAGTTCCTGAAAATCAGCTGCGTGTGAATGATAAAGGGCTTCATATTTAATGGTTAAATATTTGAGCAAATAATCTTTTTCATTTAGGTATTTTAGCTTTTCTTTGTTGAAACAGTATATAATGTGATTGTATAAAAAGACATAATTTCTATCGTAAACATTACTATTAAGTTCGATTTTTTTAATCTCTTTTTCAACTTCAGTTACTTTAGCAGAAATTTTTCTATCCATAAAACCTTCGTCCAAAAGATTCCATTCGAAACCTGCTTTAACTCTTAAAATGTTTCCATTTTCTAAATCTCCAAATTCATTGGTTCCAAAAGAAGAGTTGAATCTTAAACCTTTATCTTTTAAAATATAATCTTGCTTTGCATCCAATAATAATAGAGCAAGTGAATCGGAACTAGTGAAATTGAATTTTAACAATTCATCGAAAGTAAGCAGTCCTTGACCAAAAGTCGTTTGGCCCAAAACCAAAAGCATAGTAATAAATATCGTTTTGTGTAGCATAGTATTATTTTGCGGGGTGCTTTTAATACTATTCTAGGGCAATCGAATTTCTATACAGAGTTAATTTCAAAAAGTATGCCAATAGATAAGTTAAGTTTTATATTCGAAAGCATTTGTGAATTAGATATTTATGAAATGTTAAATGGTTCAAAATATATTGAATGTACTTTGTGGCATATTTATGAGCAATAAAATACAGTTTTTTGGCAATTAATGGAATTGGGTTAGGCTAATGTTGATAATCATTTCACATTAATATTCTACTTTTGTGGTAGATAAAAGAAATATGAGATTACAATTAAATGATTTATTGAAAAATGATGCTGAAAACTTTTTCCTAATATCAGGACCTTGTGTAGTAGAATCAGAAGATTTATGCATGGAAGTGGCTGAAAGAGTTGAAAAACTATGCTTACAATTTGGAATAACATATATTTTTAAAGCTTCCTTTAGAAAAGCGAATCGAAGTAGGT
>JAHENA010000138.1 GCA_024643405.1 Flavobacteriales bacterium
TATACTCATTTTTAAAATCTACCTCCTCCATCGGGAATTCAACCTGTTTTTGCTGCCTTAAAAAAGAGATACATTCT
Organism: Flavobacteriales bacterium; assembly: GCA_024643405.1. GTDB lineage: Bacteria > Bacteroidota > Bacteroidia > Flavobacteriales > Flavobacteriaceae > Yeosuana. The sequence goes on from JAHENA010000138.1 coordinate 78, forward strand.
CGTACCATAATTTTTCGTATCCATCCTTCAAAACTTCCTTCGGCCTTAAAGCTTTTTAAATGATAAAAAACTTTAAAAAACCCATTAAGCATGACTTCTTCTGCGTTTTGAATATCCTTTATATAATACCTGCAAACACTTAACATTTTTGGAGCGTGCATTTCAAATAAGACGTGTTGCGCTTCACGATTATTTTTTATGGCTTTCTCTAAAAGCGTATTTTCATTTTTATACAGTTGAATAACTTTCAAAAGCGGATTCATTTTGTCTTCTATTTATATAGACGTCAATTTTATTTGAATGGTTGCCTAAAGGTTAAAAAAAATAAATTAATGAATAACATTTCGATTAAAAATAGGTATCTTAGGCCATAGACCACTTGAATAATATTTTACTCTTTTTTTTGAAACCATTTCAATAGATTTTAAAATCATTAAAATTGAAATATAATTCAACATTATTGTCTAAAATCACAATTATTTTCATTAAAATATCAATATCAATAATTTATTGTCAGTGAATGATTAAATAACATAAAAATTATTTATCATTTATTATATTTGAGACATACACTATAACTATTATGAGTAAAGACCATCTTATTTCTTCTTATGACCAACTTCCTAGTACCTGGGATGAAATGTATACTACCAATGCGCAGATTAGGGAACAATACAAAACCATCATTGAGATTTTAAAAAATACGTCAACTGACACACTTACTAAAAAAGAAGAATTATCCAAACAACTTTTTATGACACAAGGTGTTACATTTACGGTGTACAGTGATAATGAGGGTATTGAAAAAATATTCCCCTTTGATATTGTTCCAAGAATTATTACTGCCAAAGAATGGGATAAAATTGAAAAAGGTATTAAACAACGTCTCAAAGCATTAAACCTTTTTATCAAAGATATTTATAATGAGCAATTTATTATTAAAGACGGCCTTATCCCGGCTGACTTAATTTACTCTTGCCCTAATTTTTTACGTGAAATGAAAGGTGTAAAAGTGCCTTATGATGTCTATGTGCATATTTCAGGAGTTGATTTAATTCGCAATAATGATGGCGAATTTTATGTACTGGAGGACAACTTAAGAACGCCTTCTGGTGTAAGCTATATGCTAGAAAACAGAGAAATTTCCAAACGTTTGTTTCCGGGTATTTTGCCAAAAAGCAAAGTAAGGTCGGTTTCGAACTATCCAAATATGCTTTATAAAAAGTTAAAGGAACTTTCAGATTTACAGAATCCAAACATTGTTCTTTTAACTCCAGGTATCTATAATTCTGCTTATTATGAGCATACCACTTTAGCCAGATTAATGGGAATTGAGTTGGTGGAAGGCAGCGACTTGGTTGTAAAAAATCATTTCGTTTACATGAAAACCACTACGGGCTTAAAACAAGTTGATGTTATTTACAGACGGGTTGATGATGACTTTTTAGACCCCTTAGAATTTAATGCAAAAAGTGTGTTAGGGGTTGCCGGTATTATGGCAGCCTACAGAAAAGGGAATGTGAATATTGTGAATGCACCTGGCACAGGAATAGCAGATGACAAGGCTATTTATATTTACGTTCCGGATATGATAAAATATTATTTAAACGAAGAACCCATCTTAAAAAATATAGAAACCTATCAATTAGGCAAACCAGAAGAGTTTGACCATGTTGTTAAAAACATAAAAACCATGGTTATTAAAAAAACTGATGGCAGTGGTGGTTATGGTATGCTTATGGGGCATGAAGCTTCTGACGCTGAAATAAAAGACTATATAGAAAACGTGAAGAAAAAACCCGAAAATTTCATCGCACAACCTATTTTGAGATTATCCACGGCGCCTTGTTACATCAATGGTGAATTATCACCCCGATGTATTGATTTACGTCCATTTGCTTTATCAGGAAAAGACGGGATTGACATTTGTCCTGGAGGACTTACTCGTGTTGCCCTTAAAAAAGGCTCATTGGTAGTTAATAGTTCCCAAGGTGGCGGCAGCAAAGACACTTGGGTTTTACAATAATTAAGAAAAAGATAAACTATGTTAAGTAGAGTAGCAAATAATCTTATTTGGTTAGACAGATATATGGAACGAGGTAACGGCATTTTAAGTTTACTTAAAGTAAATTTTTATGCCAACCAAGACTCTCCAGAACTATTTTCGTGGACACCAATTATTAAAAATTTCACAACCTCTGAGAATGAGTTTTATACAGAAGACGCTATAGAATGTATTGATTTTATGGTATTTAATTTAAGTAATTCAAACTCTATTTTAAATATCGTTACCAAAGCCAGAGAAAATGCCAGAAGTGTTCAGGAACATATTTCAAGAGAGCTTTGGTTGTGCATCAACAACTATTATCTCTATCTCACTAAAAAAGATTTACCAAAAAGGCTAAGAGAAGAAGACCCTGTTGAATTTTTAGAAGATTTAAGAAAACATCATTTGATTTATAACGGAACTTTTGATGTAACACAAGAACGCGGACCCTCGTATTACTTCATGAATGTGGGAAAGTTTTTAGAAAGGGTGATTCAAATTTCAGATTTTACGGCATTGAAACTTATAGAGATTGGTAAAACTTCTGATAGTTTAGAGCAAAGTTTTTACTGGAAAAATTTATTGCTTTCTGTTGGTGGTTATCAGTACTACTTAAAAACACATAAATCCACATTTAACGAGGAACATATCATAAGAATGGTTTTTCAAGATAAATTGTTTCCCAGATCGGTCTATTATTGTGTTAACAAACTAAACCGACAAATAAACCAACTTATTGAGGCAAACGAACTTGAAAAAAATAACTTAGAATTTTTGCTTGGCAAACTTGAAAGTGATATTAAATACACCTCCATTGAAAGTATCAATACACAAGGGTTAAATAATTTTATTAATGGTATTAAAGAAGATGTCAGAAACATTTCTATGAACATTAATTCGGTTTATTTTTCTCATATTAATTGATTTTAAAAATCATTATGACCACATTCTATATAAAACATATCACCAAATACAGCTATAGTAACACCGTAATTGATGGAGCAACTTTAATCAGGTTGCACCCTATTAATGATGCATACCAGCAGGTTATATCTCATTTTATATCGGTTACTAATAATTCATTCGTAGAAACCTATAACGATTTCTATGGCAATCAAATAGGCACCTTTTTAATTACCGAACCTCATGACGAATTATCAATTATATCAGAAGTTGAAGTTAACACAACAGGCCGATTATTTCCGGAGGACAACCGCGATGTTAATACGCAGTGGGCGGAATTAAAACTGCGAAAATATGACGCTGACGTGATTGATTTTTTAAAACCAACGCCATTTAGTGGTTCTGAGGACGTTTTAAATTTAATTCAATCAAAAAAGCTTAACGAAAAAACGCCTTTTAAGGGGGCATTGGAACTATGCGAATATGTTTATACCAATTTTAAATACATTCAAGGGGTGACACATGTAGACTCTACATTAAACGAGGTTTGGGAATTAAAAGCAGGTGTTTGTCAGGATTTTACCAATGTTCTACTACAAATGGTAAGAATGAGTGGAATTCCTGCACGTTATGTGAGCGGTTATATTTGTCCTTCAGATAATATCACTAGAGGTGAAGGTGCCACGCATGCCTGGATTGAAGTTTACATCCCTTTTTATGGCTGGCTTGGCATAGACCCAACAAATAATGCCATTGCTAATGAAAACCATGTGCGTTTGGCAGTTGGAAGGAATTATGAAGATTGTTCGCCTGTAAAAGGTGTTTTTAAAAGAAAAGTGGAATCCGATTTATTTGTTAAAGTAGAAATTAGCACCACAAAACACCAAGATGATTTTGAAGTACCACCCAATACCTTTACAGGTTCAAAATCTAATAACAGTTACCAACGTAATTTGGAGCGCATCCAACAGCAACAGCAACAGCAGCAATAAAGCTGCTTTTACTCCCTTTGTTTTAGTTTCTTACTAAGCGGAATATTGACTTTATAAAAATTTATCACTAACTTCGTTTAACTTCTGATATCGATCATTAAAATAATCCATATCATTGCATTGGCTTTAATGCTTGAGCAAGTTTACGCAAATGAAAAAATCTTAGTTTGATTTTCAGATTTTTTTTGAATTTTAAGACCTATAAATAAAAATCTATGTTGAGGAATTTGGCAAAAATGCTGAATCGATAATTGGAACTGATTATAATTACGGCTGACTTCTACTCTGCTGGATAAAATTATAATCGGAATTTGGGCAAGTTTACGGAATTAAAAAAAACCAAATAAAAAATATAATATGGATAACATAAATAATGATTTCTCAATTGGACTTCTTACATGGCAGGCTTTAATACTTTTATCAATTGCGCTTTGGATTTATTGTTTGATTGATATTTTAAAAAATAAGTTTGCTCAAAATGACAAAATAATTTGGGTTTTAGTAGTCATATTGATTCCATTTATTGGTTCGTTATTGTACTTATTTATTGGAAAAAACAAGAAACTGAAATTAAACTGATAAAAAGCACTAAAAGCCAACAACGGCTATAGTTCATTGCGGCGGAATTTCCTCTCGGAAATTCCTGTATATTTGCTAACTTTGGTTTACGACGGAAAATCCTAGCGGATTTTCAAGCAACGAAACCACAGCCAAACACGTTAAACGAAACCACAAAAAGTCTATCTATTTTTTTCTGTCAATGACGTAATTCACCATTAACTCCAGTGAATTTCTATAATCTGATTCGGGATAGGTTCTCAATATTTGAAGTGCCTCATTTTGAAACTGTTTCATTTTTTGAACAGCATAATCTAAACCGCCGTTATTTTTTACATATGCAATAA
>JAHENA010000058.1:0-10601 GCA_024643405.1 Flavobacteriales bacterium
TGTTATTTGTGGAGCCTTCGGGCAGCATTAATTATTATGATAAAAGGCATGCTTTTACTTTAGCTGGAGAGCACAAAACATATACGACTGGGACTAAAAAAATAATTATTGAATATAAAGGATGGAAAATATGTCCTTTAATATGTTATGATTTACGTTTTCCTGTCTGGGCGAGAAACACCGAAAATTATGACGTTTTAATATATGTTGCCAACTGGCCAAAACCACGAATTTTAGCATGGGATGCTTTGTTAAAGGCCAGAGCCATTGAAAACATGTGTTATTGTGTTGGAGTTAACAGAATTGGAATTGATGAGGGCCAGAATGAATATTCGGGTAATTGCGCAGTTTATGATGTATTAGGGAATGCCATTACCAATATAAAACCAAATAGAGAACAGATAGAAGTGGTAACTTTAGACAGAAACCACATTAATTTTTACAGAAACAAACTTAAATTTTTGAATGATAAAGACGCGTTTACTCTTCTTTAAATTCTAAAATGTCTGAGATTCCCCAATCTGCACGAATTTCAATTTCTTTAAAAAAGCTAATTCGTTCGGGCTGTATCTTATTTAAATAATTTCCGGTATCAAATTTTTTATTGCCATTAGAATCCCAAACAACTCTGATAAAATATTTTCCAGGAGCCAAATTTAAAAAATCAATAGCTTCAGGTTTTGATGAATATTGTTCAAACTTAACTTCGTCTTTATCATTTGTTAACTGCAAAATAATGGGGTAGGTAGCATTAACTAAAGTAAAACGGGCATAACCAAGATCAGATTCTTTTTTTGTCCTAAGGTTATAATTTAAAGTATCATTGCTGTTGCCAAATAAATCAGTAAAACCTTCGGGTAAAATTTGAATTTTATAGATATTTTCTGCAGTCTTTTTAAAATTATAAACATAATTGTTGTTAATAGTATCAAAAAAAGCCGTGAAATCAATCATAGTAGAATCCTTATCCATAATAGCCATTTTTGAAGCGTCAAATGATTTAAAAGGAATGCTTGCATTAATTTTAAAATCTTCATCAATGCCAATCGAGCCCACAGCTATAGGTTTGATAGTTAATGAATCACGCTTCATGTCCCGTAATTTTACACTATAATCTTTTTCATATTTAAGATTTGAAACTTTAAAAACTAATGAATCCATTTCTAGCTTTGGCGTGAACCAATAATAAAGGGAATCTGTTTTGATATCTTTAGTGATTCTGGATTGAAAATCTTGAGGAACTTCTGAAAGTAAATTAATCTTCATGTTTTTGTAATCACCTTCATAGCCAAACACTATTTTTTCTCCCGCCATTAATACTGGTCTGACAGATTTAAAGTCTAGGTCTTCACCAAACAACTTTAAATCATATAACGAATCTGTAGGGACTGTAACAAATTGCTTATAAAAAGCTATTTTATCAGTCTTTTGCTGAAATTTATTATCGCCATTTCCATCTTTTAAAGCATATAACATGTAGGTTCCTGCCTTTATATTTTCAATGGAATAAGTAGTGACACTATCTAATGTATTCGTAATGTATTTAGGGGTTTTTTTATAAATGATGGAGTCATTAAATGTAGAATCTACTTCATACAATCCTACCGAAACAAAAGTTTCTGGTTTTCTACTCAGGGCATCAAATATTTGCCCATTGACGCTTAAAGAATCTATATATTCACCGGTAGAAAAAACGTATCTGTAATAAGGAAATGGATTTTCCTCATTATTATCTGAAATGCTATTGCCAAAGTTAAAAGCATAGGTAGTATTGGGCTGAAGCGTGTCAAATATTTTTATTGATATATATTTACTGGCATTACCTAAAGGAGTAATTTCAGGTTGCGTATTCATTGGTGGTGAAATAATCAGTTGTTTTTGAATGTCTTTAATTTTGATATATTCATCAAAATAGATTCGTATTTCCTTCTGATTAAAATTAGTGGTAAAGTTTTCTGGTTCTGACTTAACAATACGAGGAGGTGTGATGTCTTTTTCGCCGCCTTGAGGGGTTCCTCTATTGGCACAATTAATAAAAATTAAAGCAATAAAGAGTATAAAAATAAAATTTGAAAGCGTTTTATTCATTACCAAAATTAAATTTAAGCAAACCTACATAATTTTGCAGAAATAACGTCAAACTCACTGAGCAATTGCCATGGAAGCCACACTTATTTTTATATTTTCAGCTTGATTTAAAACATTAATGCAAGCTTCCATTGTAGCGCCTGTTGTAATTAAGTCATCAACCAAAAGGATATGTTTATTGGCAATAATATGTTTGTTTTGAAGTGTAAAAAGTTCCTCATTATTGGTCCATCGGGCAAAACGGCTTTTAAGAACCTGAGAATCTGTATTGGTGACTTTCAAAAGGACATTATCAGCATATTCTTTGTTCAAGGCTATTGCAATATGCTGTGCAAATTTGGCTACTTGATTATAGCCTCTTTTTTTAAGTTTGTTTTTATGCAGAGGTACTGGGATAACCATATCAATTTCTGAATACTCTTTGACTGTTTTTAGTTCTCCACCCAACCAATCACCTAAAAAAACACCAATAGATTCTTGCCCTTTATATTTTAAATTATGGATCAGTTGTTGCACGATGCCTTTTTTTTCAAAACGTAATAATGCGGTGCCGTATTCCACTTTTACTCTTGCATAAAACACCTTTGAAACGTTGTCGTCATGATTGAAATGAAAATTGGTTACAGGCAAATCATTTCTGCAGTTAGTACAAATATCTTGTTCATTGTCATTTAATACTTCATGACAGGCATAACACACTTTTGGAAAGAATAAATCGATAATCGCCTTAAACATTTCAAAACAAATAGGTTCTTATGTAAACTTAATTAAAAAATATATGAATCTGTCCCATAATTTTTAACAAACAATTCCATTTGTTTGAATCGCTTTTTTATTTTTGCAGCATGACAAATCAAGACGATCAATTTAAGAAAGTAATATCACATGCCAAGGAGTATGGATATGTGTTTCAAAGTAGTGAGATTTATGATGGTTTAAGTGCCGTTTATGATTATGCACAAAATGGAGCTGAATTAAAGAAAAATATACGTGAGTACTGGTGGAAAGCCATGGTACAGATGAATGAAAATATTGTTGGTATTGATGCTGCTATTTTTATGCACCCAACTACCTGGAAAGCATCAGGGCATGTGGATGCCTTTAATGATCCGTTAATTGACAATAAAGACTCAAAAAAAAGGTATAGAGCCGATGTTTTAATTGAAGATTATTGTGCTAAAATTGAGGCTAAAATTGATAAGGAGGTTGAAAAGGCAGCAAAAAGATTTGGTGACTCATTTGATAAAGCACAGTTTTTAGCTACAAACACACGAGTTGTTGAATATCAGGAAAAAATAAACACGACCCTTTCTAGAATGGCAAAATCTTTAGAAAGGGAAGATTTAGCTGATGTAAAGGCGCTTATTGAAGAATTGGAAATTGCGGATCCTTTAACGGGATCAAGAAACTGGACAGACGTTAAACAATTTAACCTGATGTTTGGTACGAAACTGGGGGCCTCTGCTGAAAACGCAATGGATTTATATTTACGCCCAGAAACGGCCCAAGGTATTTTTGTGAATTTTTTAAATGTTCAAAAAACAAGTCGTTTAAAAATTCCTTTTGGGATTGCGCAAACGGGAAAGGCTTTTAGAAATGAAATTGTTGCCAGACAATTCATTTTTAGAATGCGTGAGTTTGAACAAATGGAAATGCAGTTTTTTATAAAACCGGGTACGCAAAAAGAATGGTATGAGCAATGGAAGGAGACGAGGCTTAAATGGCATTTGTCCTTGGGGATGGGTGCAGAGAATTATCGTTTTCATGATCATGAAAAACTAGCGCATTACGCAGATGCCGCGGCAGATATTGAATTTAAATTTCCTTTTGGATTTAAAGAGTTAGAAGGTATACATTCTCGAACGGATTTTGATTTAAGTCAGCATGAAAAATTTTCAGGGAAGAAATTGCAGTATTTTGATCACGAAGACAATTCAAGCTACGTGCCTTATGTTGTTGAAACCTCTATTGGATTAGATCGCATGTTTTTAGCCGTATTTTCAAATTCACTTAAAGAGGAAACGCTTGAAGATGGCAGTACAAGAACTGTACTGGCTTTACCAAGTGTTTTAGCACCTGTAAAGGCAGCAGTGTTTCCATTAGTTAAAAAGGATGGATTACCAGAAATAGCTCAACAAATTGTAGAGGAGTTGAAATGGGATTTTAATGTGGTTTATGATGAAAAAGATGCTGTTGGAAGACGCTATAGAAGACAAGATGCCAATGGGACACCTTTCTGTATTACCGTAGATCACGACACTCTAGAAGATAACATGGTAACTATTCGTCATAGAGATAGTATGCAACAGGAGCGTGTTAAAATGGATGCCTTAAGAGACATTATTAAACAAGATGTAGATATGCGTTCTTGGTTAATGAAAATGTAAATAAGAATAAAATTTAATAAAAAACCAAGCTCATTGCGTGGTTTTTTTTATTATACAGTAATCTGCCTGTCAATTTGTTGGTCAAGGGAAATAAACGTTTCAGTTCTAGAAACACCTTCAATGGATTGAATTTCTTTATTCAAAAGGTGCATTAAATGGGCGTTATCCTTACAGAGAATTTTAATGAATACACTCCAGTTACCTGTAGTATAATGACATTCTAGAACTTCAGGTATTTTTTTTAATTGCTTTACAGCTTCAGGGTTACTCATAGCTTTATCTAAGTAAATACCAATAAATGCCATAGTTGTATAGCCTAATATTTTTGGATTGATTATAAATTTTGAACCTGAAATTAAACCTGATTTTTCGAGTTTTCTGAGGCGCTGATGAATGGCTGCTCCTGAAATACCAACATGACGGGCAATTTCAAGGATAGGCGTTCTGGCATCTTCCATGAGAGCCCGGAGAATTTTTTTATCAATACCATCTATTTCTAAGTTTTGATTTGTAATCTTCATGGCTAATATGGTTTAAAATATTAGTATAAATGTACGAAATTGATTGTAATTTAAAAGTATAAACCAGATTTTGGATAAAGAAGAATCTCTTAAATCTAACCAATTGAGAATAAATTGATACTATAAAGAAAGAGCCTCTCTAAAGACTTAACGGATTATAGCCCCAGTATGGAACTTCTTTTTCTTTGAAAGTAATCCCAAAGTTGGTTAGTTCTTTTAAAATAGGTTCATAGACTTCTTTTGTGATAGGCATTTGAACACCTGGAGTCTTAATTTTTCCATTTAAAATAGCAAGAGTTGCTATAGCAACCGGTAAGCCCACCGTTTTGGCCATGGCGGTATAGGTTTGATCTTCTCCAATGGTAACCATGGTAGCATCTATTTGATATTTTTTACCATTCAGTTCATAACCAAATTTGTGGTACATGACGAGCATGTCTTTATCATCTTCAGCCAGAGTCCAGCTATCCATTAATATTTTTTGGAGTATTTGAGCAGGCGTTGCTTTTTTCAACTCCACCATTTTTTTAGGATTGAAAAGATCAAGTTCTAATAATTTATCCCAAACAATGTCATCCTGATCAATTTTAAGTGCGTGTCTAAATTTTAATTCTACGGAATCAGATGGACTGTAAGGTAAAAAGGCATTTACAAAATCTCTGTAACTCATGTTTTCACTGTCGTCAATAATATAGCTGTCATCTGTCATCCCAAGTGTAACAAACATATTCCAAGCTCTGCTAAAACCAACACGCCTCATAGTTCCGCGATATAAGGTTTTTATAGCATCTAAGCCATAAACACTTTGGTATTTTAAGGAGTCCCTGTTCGCATAAACTTCAAATTTTCCAAATCCGTCAATTTCCAAAAATTCCGTTCTTCTAAATAATCTATGATAAGGGATGTACTTAAAAGTGCCTTCCTGTAAAAATTTTGCAGCGCCTCCTTGTCCAGCCACCACTACGTTTCTCGGGTTCCAGGTAAATTTATAATTCCATAGATTATTGTCACTTTCAGGAGCGACTAATCCACCGGTAAACGATTCAAACAAAATTATTTTTCCTCCTATAGACCTAATTCGATCAATCACTTGCATGGCGCTCATATGGTCAATTCCAGGATCCACACCAATTTCATTCATAAAAATGAGGCCTTTTGCCACGGCCTCTTGGTTCAAAGCTTCCATTTCGGGACTTATGTAAGAGGCTGTCACCATATTTTTTCCAAATAATATACAATCCTTCGCAACATCAATATGAAATCGTGCCGGTAACATTGAAATTATAATATCGGCATCTTTTATGGCCTCAATTCTTGAATTGGCGTCAAAAACATCTAAAAACATAGCTTTTGCATTTTTATGATGCTTTATAAGATGGTTTGCATGTATAATATTGATATCTCCAATAGTTATAAAGAGTTTTTCAGTCTCTGATTTGTCTAGAAGATATTTTATTAAATAGGAAGTTGATTTTCCTGAACCAATAACCAAAATCTTTCGCATAATGAGTTTTGTTGAGTAATTTTGTGAGGACTAATGTAATAAATACAAAAGGTTTTATAAACTCAAATGAACTATAAATATGAACAAAACAATATTAATTTCGGGGTCATTATTAGGGATTACAGGAATTATTTTAGGGGCTTTTGCGTCCCATGGATTGAAAGAATTAATCTCACCAGAATCTGTTCAAACTTTTGAAACTGGTGTTAGATATCAAATGTATCATGCACTATTTCTGCTTTTTATAGGAAGTACAACGTATGTTTCAACTAAAGCAAAAAAGCAAATATTTTATTTGGTGATGTTTGGGTTGTTGTTTTTTTCGGGATCTATATATGGTTTGGCAACTAATTTATTAACAAATTTTGATTTTAAAAGTATTGCATTGGCGACTCCAATAGGAGGTTTATGCCTCATAATCTCCTGGATTTTATTATTTGTGAATTTCATAAAAATAGAGACTGATAATTAAGCATTTTTTGTGATTACATTAAAATATTGTTTTAATTTTGCTGAATAATCATTTTTATCAAAAAATATGACGAAGCAAAGCCAAATTACGAAAACGATTGAGTTAGAAAATTACGGTATAAAAAATGCGAAAGTAAAGTATCAGCTTTCACCTAACGAATTACATAATCTTACCATTGAAAAAGGGCAAGGTGTTGAGGCTTCTTCTGGAGCATTAGCTGTTAATACGGGAGAATTTACAGGACGCTCACCTCAAGACCGTTTTATTGTTCAAGACGAAATCACAAATGATAAAGTTTGGTGGGGAAATATTAATATTCCATTCGCTCCGGATAAATTTGAAAAGTTGTATAACAAAGTAGTTCACTATCTTTCAAACAAAGAACTTTTTGTGAGAGATTGTTATGCTTGTTCAGACAATAATTATAAGCTAAATATTCGGGTAATAAATGAATATCCATGGAGTAATCAATTTGCTTATAATATGTTTCTTCGTCCAACAGATGAAGAGTTAAATGGGTTTGATCCTGAATGGATTGTTGTCAATGCCCCTGGCTTTTTGGCCAATCCGGCTGAAGACGGCACACGTCAACATAATTTTGCAATCTTAGATTTTACCAGAAAAATTGCCCTTATAGGAGGCACAGGTTATACAGGAGAAATTAAAAAAGGTATTTTTTCAGCTTTAAACTTTATTTTACCAGTTTTTAAAAATACGTTGCCAATGCATTGCAGTGCAAATGTTGGTAAAGATGGAGATACGGCTGTTTTCTTTGGTCTTTCTGGAACAGGGAAAACTACACTTTCAACAGACCCAAATAGAAGTTTGATTGGTGATGATGAGCATGGATGGACAAAAGAAAATACTATTTTCAATTTTGAAGGGGGTTGTTATGCCAAAGTAATTAATCTATCGGCAGAAAATGAGCCCGAAATCTTTGATGCAATTAAACATGGAGCCATTTTAGAAAATGTTATTTTAGATAAAAAGGGTCATGTAGATTTTGGAGATACCTCTATTACTCAAAATACCAGAGTAAGTTATCCTTTAAGCCATATTGAAAATATTCAAGTACCTTCTATTGGGAAAAACCCAAAAAATATTTTCTTTTTAACGGCAGATGCTTTTGGAGTATTACCTCCAATCTCTAAATTAACTCCAAGTCAGGCAGCTTATCACTTTATTTCTGGCTATACAGCTAAAGTGGCTGGTACCGAAGCAGGGGTTGTTGAGCCACAACCGAATTTTTCGGCTTGTTTTGGAGCTCCTTTTATGCCCTTACATCCTGCTAAATACGCTGAAATGTTAAGTAAAAAAATGAAAGAAGCAGGTGTTAATGTTTGGTTGGTGAATACAGGGTGGACTGGAGGTCCATATGGAGTTGGTACCAGAATGAAATTAAAATATACCAGAGCTATGATTAATGCTGTATTAAACGGTGATTTAGGGCTGTATACTTACGATAATTATCATATTCACTCGGTGTTTGGAGTAGCGCAACCAAGAGAATGTCCAGGAGTTCCAACTTCTGTTTTAAGCCCAAGAGCAACCTGGAACAATGATGAAGCATATTATAAAACAGCGTTTAAATTAACCAACGCCTTTAGAGAGAATTTCAAGAAATATGAAGCTTTTGCCAGTGAAGAAATTCGTCGTGGTGGTCCGCAACGGTATGCATTTTAAGAATAAAAAAAGAGCGACTTATTTAAGTCGCTCTTTTAATTTTATATGAGTACAGTTATTTGGCTTTATTAACTTTATCAATATACTTTTCTAATGCCATAGTCATTGAAGGGGTTTCTTTGGTTGGTGCAGCAATGTCAACACGCAACCCTTTTTCTTCAACCGCTTTAATAGTGGTATCTCCAAAAACCGCTATGCGCGTATTGTTTTGTTTGAAATCTGGGAAATTATGGAATAATGAATCGATACCAGACGGGCTGAAAAAAACAAGCACATCATAGTAAACATCTGCTAAATCTGAAAGATCACTAATCACAGTTTTATAAAATGTTGCAAGTTTCCAGTTAACCCCTAAAGCGTTCATGGTTTCTGATACTTCTGATTTTACCTTATCTGTATTTGGTAACAGAAATTTTTCGTCCTTATATTTTTTAATTAAAGGAGAAAGTTCTGAAAATGAACGTTTACCAACATAAATTTTGCGTTTTCTGTAAACCACATATTTTTGCAAATAAAATGCTACTGCTTCTGATTGGCAAAAGTATTTCATTGTATCTGGCACCTTAAAGCGCATTTCTTCAGCAACTCTAAAAAAATGATCAACAGAATTTCGGCTAGTTAAAATAATAGCTGTATAGTTGTTTAAATCAACTTTTTGTAGCCTAATATCTTTAGCTGATACACCTTCAACATGAATAAAAGGTCTGAAGTCAATTTTCACCTTTTGCTTCTCTTGAAGATCAAAATAAGGAGAATTTTCTATTTTAGGTTCTGGCTGTGATACTAGAATTGTTTTCACTTTCATAGGGCACAAATAATTAGGTCTTTTAATTATGAAACAAATACCTTATATATTATAATATATGGAGCTATTTCAAGTGCGCAAAGATACAAAATAAAATAAAATAAGTTTTGTTTTATTAAACTTTGATTTGTTTTTACGGTAGTAATTAAGCCTGAAACATTAATAATAAAAAGAATCAAAATAATAATGTAAATAATAGTTAAGTTTGGCTTAAAACTATAGATTAGAAATAAATTTATTGGAAACAAAAAGAGCCCTAATATATTCTTATAACTTATTTTTTGAAAAAGATATTCATCAATTAATTTGTCAATTTCAAAAAGGCTACCGATTAATCTTTCTAGAAGAACTTTTATCAATACAAATATTGATATTCCCACAACTAACTTAAATAAATCATCACTTGATGGGTTATATAATGCACTATCGTAGTTAATGCAAATAAAACTGAAAATAGCAAAGGATAGAATTAAATTCACAAACAATAAGCCATCAAATTTATCCAAGAATTTTTGATCTCTGATGTAAATTTTAAGGTATTTTGAATTTCCTACCACAGAAACAAAATCATTGAATCTTTTGGGGTACAACGCTTTTGCCAACGCTATAAATAATAAACTTACCACTATAAGAATAGTGAATAATTCATATGTAGGCTCGTTTCTTAGCATGCCATAAAATTATTATAAATTATAATATCTGGTTCTAATTATTAGTATTATTTAAAAAAAAGTATCTTCTAAATAATGTACATTTGCTCAAAATTATTTGCTTTTAATGTTTTTAAGGGGTTATTTAAGAGAAAAACATTAGACATACAAGCTGGATTTTCATGAAAAATGCTTTAGTAATAATACCAACATATAACGAAATTGAAAATATAGAAGCCATTATTAGAGCTGTATTTTCTGAGTCAGATTTAGTTCATATTCTTATAGTTGATGACAATTCACCTGATTTAACCGCCTTAAAAGTTAAAGAACTTCAAGTTGAATTTCCAGATAGATTGTTTTTAGAATTAAGAAAACTAAAGTCTGGACTTGGAACCGCCTACATTCATGGCTTTCAATGGGCTTTAAAGAAGGGGTATGACTTTATTTTTGAAATGGATGCTGATTTTTCTCATGACCCAAAAGATCTC
>JAHENA010000058.1:10701-18860 GCA_024643405.1 Flavobacteriales bacterium
GAATCCATTAGTGCGAAATCAGCTGATGTTCATGTTATTCATGCAGAAGGGAAATACCTAATACCAGGCGTCATTGATGATCAGGTGCATTTTAGAGAACCTGGATTAACCCATAAAGGTTCTATAGAAACTGAATCTAAGGCAGCTATTGCCGGCGGAATTACCTCATTTATAGAAATGCCTAATACGAATCCGCAAACTACTACTATTGAAAAGTTGGATGAGAAATTTGAAATAGCGTCAAAAGCATCTTATGCTAACTATTCTTTCATGTTTGGAGGTACTAATGATAATTTAGAAGAAATTTTAAAAGTTGATAAAACTCAAGTAGCCGGTTTAAAATTGTTTCTGGGATCTTCTACAGGAAACATGTTGGTTGATGATCCAAAAGTATTAGAGAATATTTTTAAAAATACCAATTTGTTGATTTCTGTTCATTGTGAAGATGAATCAACCATTAAAGCGAATCTTGAAACGTACATGGAGGAATATGGTGAAGATATTCCAATTAAATATCATCCAGCAATACGGAGTGCTGAAGCCTGTTATTTGTCTTCTTCCAAAGCTATTGAATTAGCAAAAAAAACCGGGGCTCGCTTACATGTTTTTCATTTGTCAACTGGAAAGGAAACTGAATTATTCAGTAATAAAATTCCATTAAAAGACAAGAAAATTACAGCTGAAGTTTGCCTTCATCATTTATGGTTTACTGATCAAGATTATGATAAAAAAGGCACTTTAATAAAATGGAATCCTGCCATTAAATCTCAAAAGGATAAAGATCAACTTTGGGAAGCCTTACTGGATGACAGGATTGATGTGATTGCCACAGACCATGCGCCGCATACCTTAGAAGAAAAGAAAAATGTTTATACCAAAGCACCTTCTGGCGGACCGTTAGTGCAACATGCCTTACCTGCTATGTTAGAAATGTATCATAAAGGTAAAATTTCAATAGAAAAAGTTGTTGAAAAGATGTGTCACAATCCAGCTATATTATTCCAAATTGAAAAAAGAGGATTTATTAAGGAAGGCTATTTTGCTGATTTGGTTTTAGTAGATTTAAATAACCCATTTACCGTAAAAAAGGAAAATATTTTATATAAATGTGGTTGGTCTCCATTTGAAGGCACTACTTTTAAATCTAGAATTACGCATACTTTTATAAATGGTAATGTGGCGTTTGAAAATTCTAAATTTCATAATGTTAAATTTGCAAAACGATTAACTTTTAACAGATAATGCTGAAACGAATTTCCATATATCTCCTTCCAATTTTTTTGATGCTGTCTTGTTATTCAATTCAGAAACCTGAAAAACCTAAACATTTAATTTCAAAAAAGGAAATGGTTAACATTATTCTTGATTTAAGATTGTTAGCATCAGCTAATGGTTCTAATCAAAAAGTGCTGCAGGATAAGGGGGTTTACAGTGAAGAATATGTGTTTAAAAAATATAAAATTGACAGTTTGACTTTTGCCTTAAGTAATAATTATTATGCCTATTATGTTGAAGATTACGATGAAATTTACACTAAAGTAAAAGATAGTTTAGAGTTATTGAAAAAGAATTTGGATGCATTGGTCATTCAAGAAGAAGATGAAAGAAGAAAAACCGATTCAATTAATAATATTAGAAAAAGAGATTCTTTAGACTTAATTAAAAACAAAGACTCCATTAGAATGTTTAAAAAAACGGATTCCCTTTTAAATATCAAATTAAAAAACAAAATAGAACCAAAACTTATTCAGCCTGTTTCAGATAAAGCTGTCCAATCTCCATAATACTTTCGTTTACCTTTTTAAATTCAAAGTCTATATACGTTTTAATTTTCGTATTATCATATGATTTATCCGTTGATAAAGAAGTGACTAATTGTCTTGTTAATTGACGTCGTTTGCCTCTCAATTTATGGTCTAACCAATCTAGCCTCCAGGCAATTTGCAATAATAAAGGTGAGGCCATTTTCTCAGGCGGTGAAGTATTGACTGATCTAGACATGTTTTGTAAAAAATCTTTGTACTTCCAGTTTTCTGCTATTAGAATAAACCGCTCATTTTTAATACTACTTTTGGTTAGTGAAATCATAACAGATACCACATCTTGCACATCGACCAAACCAATAGACCCTGAAGTGTAATATTTAATACCTTTATGAGCTTTTTTGAACAAACCAGCGCTTCCATAACGCCATATTCCAGCTCCTAAAATGACCCCAGGATTTACAATAACTACATTGAGGCCTTCTTGAGAAGCTCTCCAAACTTCCATTTCCGCACCATATTTGGTAATGGCGTAAACACTGTTATTTGCCTCAGGATTCCATTCGGTTTCTTCCGTTATAATTACCTCTTTTGCAGGAACTCCTATGGTAGCTATAGAACTTACATAGCATAATTTTTTTATTTCATTTGAAATACAAATGTTAACGATGTTCGCAGTTCCTTCAATATTGGTTCTCCTTAATAGTTGATATTTGTCAGGTTCAAAGGACACAAAAGCCGCACAATGATATACATACGTCACACCAATAAAGGCGTCCGATAAGGCTGTAATATCAAGAATGTCAGCCTGAACCCACTCAATAGATTCATAAAGAGACATGTAACTGTCTGTATAACAAGAGAACACATTTTTTACGTTCTCTAATTTATGCTCACTTCTGTAAAGGGCTCTCACTTTTTCACCATTACAGGTTAATTTGTAAAGTAAATGTGAGCCCACTAAACCGGTACTTCCTGTAACTAAAATCATATATCTAATGTAAAGAAATATTCATAATACATGAGTAATTATGCATTGATTTTTATCTTTGCCCTAGTTTACAAAAAATATAATGAAATGATAAAGAATATTGTGGAAGAATTGACTTGGAGAGGCATGATACATACGGTAATGCCAGGAGCAGAAGAACATTTAATGGAAGGCATGCGCAGTGCCTATGTAGGTTTTGATCCAACAGCTGATTCTTTACATATTGGAAATTTGGTGCCTATTATGTTATTAGCACATTACCAACGTTGTGGGCATCGTCCTGTGGCGTTAGTTGGTGGCGCTACCGGTATGATTGGTGATCCTTCAGGAAAATCAAATGAACGTAATTTATTAGATGAAAAAACTTTACGACATAATCAGGAAGCTATAAAGAAGCAACTGGCGCACTTTTTAGATTTTGAAAGTAACGCTGATAATGCAGCTATTTTGGTTAATAATTATGACTGGATGAAGAATTTTTCATTCCTTGAATTTATTAGAGATGTTGGTAAACATATTACGGTAAACTATATGATGGCAAAAGATTCTGTAAAAAACAGGATTTCTTCTGATTCTACTGAAGGCATGAGTTTTACTGAGTTTACTTACCAATTGGTTCAGGGCTATGATTTTTTGCATTTATATAATGATAAGAATTGCACCATTCAAATGGGAGGTAGTGACCAATGGGGAAATATTACTACTGGAACGGAATTAATAAGAAGAATAGGGAATGGTAAAGGCTTTGCAATCACCTGTCCATTAATTACTAAGTCTGATGGCTCAAAGTTTGGAAAGTCAGAAGGCGGTAATGTTTGGTTGGATGCGAATAGAACGTCACCTTATAAATTCTACCAGTACTGGTTAAATTCCAGTGATGAAGATGCCGAAAAGTATATTAAAATATTTACGTTTTTAAATCAATCAGAGATAAACGCTTTAATTGCAGAGCATCAGGAAGCGCCTCATATGCGGGTTTTACAAAAACGACTGGCCGAAGAAATTACAACCATGGTACATTCAGAAGAGGATTTGGATAATGCCATCAAAGCGAGTAACATTTTGTTTGGGAATTCCACAAGCGATGATTTGAAAAAACTTAATGAACAAACGTTTTTAGATGTTTTTGATGGGGTCCCACAGGCTGAAGTAGCCATGGAGAATGTTGAGAATGGGCTTGATATCATTGGTGCTTTAGCAGAACAAACAGGGTTTCTAAAATCAAATGGCGAAGCCAGAAGAGCATTGAAGGAAAATTCCATTTCTGTAAATAAGGAAAAAGTCACTGAAGATTTTAAAATCACTACCACTGATTTAATTAATAATAAATTTGTACTACTTCAGCGAGGTAAAAAAAATTACTTTGTATTAAGTGTTAAATAAAAAAGCCTGACAGGGAATATCAGGCTTTAAAAACTAACCAACCAGCTAATAAAAATTTTCTTTTTAATAGCTGGTTTTTTTGTCGAAAATAACTCATAAACCTTACAAAAGAATATGCTTTTATTATAGGTTTAGAAGTACGTCATTACGAGATGCAACACGACGAAGAAATCTGTTTAATTGGAATTCACATTATGAGATTGCTTCGTTTTGCTCGCCATGAAGTTACACCTCATCATTACGAAGGAGGAACGACTGAAGTAATCTATTAAATTGGTGTTTACATCATGAGATTGCTTCACGCCATTCGCAATGACAATAAATCACAAAACCATTAAATTGCAACCGCGAATATCTGAATGGTCAAAGCGTCCAATCACTTCAAAAGAGCCATTAGTATGAACACGACCCAGATCTTGTGTGGCTATAAAAGAACAGGAATTAATATTAGCTAAATCAATCACATTGATACCTCCTGTTTTTCCAAAGGCTTGAATACTCAAGGCGTCCTCGGTATCACGTGTTAAAACACGCATCCATTTGGGGCAATTATAAAGTCCGTGGCCTTTAGAATACCCCTGACTTAATAATTCAGTCATACCATATTCACTATGGATGGTCTTAACACAAAAACCTTCTTTTAATTGGGTATGAAGTTCTTCACGTATCAGTTCTTTACGGCGTCCTTTCATACCACCCGTTTCCATAATTATGGTATGTTTTAAATGAAATTGGTGAGTTTCAATCAAATCTAAAAGCGCAAATGAAACTCCAATAAGCAGCACTTTTTTTTCTTCTGAATTTAACTTAATTAAAGTGTCTTTTAATTCAGATAAATTGTTGAGATAAAAGCCACTTTCAGGATGTTTTGATTGTTTAATAAAAGTATTCACCATATACACCAATGAAGAGCCTTCTCTTTCCAAATATGAAGGTAACAAAGCCAATACTACATAATTATTAATTTCGCCATAAAATGTTTCAAAACCTTTGGTAAAACTGGTTTGGTAAAGCTCTAAATCGGTCACAAAATGGTTGCTGGTTATGCTACCTGTAGTTCCAGAACTTGTAAATGTGGTTTGGATAGGGTTTTGAGAACTTAAAATTTTATGTGTTTTAAAAAATTGTATGGGTAAAAACGGAATATCATCAATCGTATTAACATCACTTGGATGTTTATATAACAAATCACAAAATGACCGGTATACTTTGTTGTTTTTAAACTGATGGTTAAAGATTTCTAAAGCCAGATTACTGAACTCTTGTTCCGTTTGAACCGTAAATATGTCACTGGTGTTTATCATATAAGTAAAAAGCAAAAGTACTAAAATAAAAAAGCGTTGCCATTGGCAACGCTTTTAAAAATTAATAGGTTTTTATGCTTATTGAATGATTAATTTTTGAGTGCTAATAGCATCTTCCTGAGCTACTTTCATAATGTACACACCAGATGTTAAACTAGTCACATTAAGTCTGTTATTCTCAATAGGTGTATTAAGCACTTGTTTTCCTAACATATCAAACACAGAAACGTTCATTTCAGAATTATTTTTGCTTGAAATAGTAACATAACCTAAACTTGTTGGATTAGGATATACCGCAAAACCTTCAATTTGATTATATTTTGTAGACAAGGTTAACTCTGACATAGAACGTGCAGTAAATTGTTCAGCACCATTAAAATTTCCTACAATCACTAACATATCAGTTGGGCCAGAAGGAATTACAGCACCTATATAATCTGCCTCATTAAAACTAGTTCTAAAAGTTGATGCTGTACCGTCATTAATGACATAATTTGCAAATTGAGAAAAAGTATTGATGCCGTTACCATCAGCAAAGGTTACTCCGTTAATACGTACTAGCTTACTTTCATAAGTGTTTAAGTTTGCTCCCGTAACATCAGCAATGGAGACTACTTGAGGGGTAATGGTATTTCCAGTAGAGCTTTTACCCCAATCTGCATAGGTTGGAATTAATTCTAATAATCCATTATAAAGCTCTAAATGCCCTCTCATATTTATAACACCATCTCCTTCGCTATAGGTAGTACTTATATCGAAATTAGGATCGTGAACTAAGATTCCACCAGAGTTATCTTGGAAATATTTTTGATTGTTTGAAGCTCTGGAATAGGTATTGTAAACTTCACCAACAACTTTGATATAAAAATTTGGATCTACAGGACTTGATCTCAGCGACGCAATAGTCGCAACCTCATTATAGGTAGCAATGGTAATTGTAAATGAATAGACAACAGGTGAGCTTAATGGGTTGCCACTAGGGTCTACCAATTCAGCTCTAAAAAAATAAGTTTTACCAGCCACTAAACCATTTACAGGATAGGTGATGGTATTATTATTTGAGGTAAAAACATCTCCACTATCAGTAACTATATCTCCGTCAGTTTGATTTATTGCCTCCCACTTAATATAACCATCACAACCACTTGGTGTGGTGCCGGTTCCATCAGAACACATTAGAAAATTAGTTGTTGCAAAGTCAATATTGGCATTATTAGGTGTTTCAGGGTCATCGGTGAGTACAGCTCCATTTGTTGGTCCGTCACTAAGAGCAAGAGATGGAGTAGCAGCACCTGAATAGCCAGTCCATGCTATATCATCAATTGTTACTTGACCATCACTATTATTGACACTAATAAATTTAATAACTACATTTCCAGGCTGATTTACAGTAATAGTTCCAGAAGTTTTTGTCACACCTACTTCACTTGAAGTAGTAACATTTCCTACCACAAAGCCATTAACTAAAACATTTAAATTAACGTTAGTGCTAAATGCTTGCGCATAGTTAAAACTAATTGTTCCAACACCTCCAGAGATAGTGCCGGAATATACTTCAGATTGAGTTGGTCTATTTCTACCCAACATTAGAGATTTTCCTGTAATGGTTTGATCGCCTCTAGATTCTACAAAAGTCCATGTAGAGCCGTCTTGTCCAGTAAAAGTACCACTTGAATAAGAAGATCCTGTAGCAGTGAAACCATCAAAGGTTTCAGTGCCTTGAGAAAAGCAGAAGGGAATTGTTAAAATCGCAAAAAGTAAAATGTAAAGTTTTTTCATAATAAAAGGGATTAATTAATTAACCCCTTTAAATTAATCAAAACTAGCTTTTTAAAGAAAAAAACAACCCAAGAGGTTGTTTTTTATCGATGAAATACAATCAGATTATTTTATAACCAATTTTCTGGTTTCACTAATATTATTCTCAGTAATTTTTAAAATATAGACCCCTGTACTAAGTTGTTCTATATTCAATTCTGTACCATATAAATCGGTGGCGTAAATTTGTTTTCCTAAAACATTGAATATTTCAACTTTTTTAGTGAGGTTTTTATGGGTAGTGATATTAACAAATAATCTGCCATTACTAATGGGGTTCGGATATATTGAAAGACCATCAATATGTTCTTGCTGAGGCATATTTTCTGAGATTGATTGAGAATACCCATTAAAAGTACCCAAAAACAAAAACATAAAAATAAATAAGACTAAGTAGTTTTTTTTCATAGTAGGTTATTATGTTTAGTAAAATTACTAAATTACTTCAAAAGTTGTACCAAAGTATTGTTAAAAGTTTCTGTTATACATCGAATCGTAAAAACATGGTTAACTGTATGTTACCTTAAGGTTAATTATACTAATTTTAAGGGTATTCTTTGTTATTAGTTTTATCTTTACTCATAAAAATAATTTTCTAGGCATTAAATAAAATATGAAATGTTCAGAACTCATCATTGGATTATTAACCAAAATGATAATTAAGGCATTACATCTGACTTAAAAAAACAAGCACTAACAGATGAATAAAAAAGATATTAAAATTCTATTGGTTGATGATGAACCAGATATTTTGGAAATTGTTGGCTATAATCTCTCAAACGAAGGGTATCAAGTCATCACAGCAGAAAATGGTCTTGAAGGCGTAAAAAAGGCAAAAAAAGAGCATCCTCACCTTATTATTCTTGATGTGATGATGCCCGAAATGGATGGCATTGAGGC
>JAHENA010000006.1 GCA_024643405.1 Flavobacteriales bacterium
CCATCTATCTGAGAAATGGTTGATTTATTTTTATTTGAACTTATAGTAATATTTGATTGAATAGCAAACTTTTTAGATATCTGAACCGTGGACTCAACTTCTAAGCCTAATCGATAGCTATCACCGCTATTAGTTCTTATAGGTGCTCCCGTATTATCAATGGCTCCTGATAGTACTAACTGCTCGTTATAAAGCATATAATAAACATTGGCGTTTATTATAAGTGCACTGGTATGATGTCTCCAACCTAATTCAAAATCGTTTAATTGTTCTGGTTTTATATTTGGGTTACTTTCAAAATCACTTCTGCTTGGTTCTCTATTAGCCCTCGCATAAGAGAAATATAAATAATTTTCAGGGTTTAATTTATAGGTAATTCCGGCTTTAGGATTAAAAAAGTCATAATTTTCATCAATCAACATATTGATTCTATCCGATGTTAAACCCGATGTTTTATAATTAACAAATCTCATTTGTAAATCAGTAAACAAACTGATTGCGTTGTTTAATCTGTAGGTGGCTTTACCAAAAACACTAAAGTCATTCTTTTTACCTAAACCATTGTAATATTGGTCTCCTATTTCAGAATCACTCGCAAATCGTGCCCAAATAATTTCACCAAAATGATTTCCCGTGTAGGCATTATATGATGTTCCAAATGTAAAATTAATCACATCATTTTTATAATTGGCATTCACATTAAAAACATAAAAATCATTGTCTAACCATCGTCTGCGTATCAAATCAGTAGTGCTTATTGTTTCACTTCCAATTGAAATATCTGTTAAATCATAATCCGCAAAATTTTCATCTTCTTTATATTGCTCAAAATAGCCTCTGCCATACGTATAATTTAACCCAATATTAGTGGTCCAATTATTATTATAGCGCTCATTCCAGTGCAATTGATAATGATCTTGTTTATAATTATCTTCTTCATTTTCATAAAACTTAACCAACCCATTTTCATCGGTATACATGCCGGATGGGTTAAAGGTCCTGTTGGTTGCTAAAGTTTCCGCATCTATACCATTCCATGCCTGATAGGTTACTTCATGACCTCCAAAGGTTATTGCCTTAATTAAGGTATTATCATCAACATAAGAAGCCTGTAGGAAATAGGATTTTAAATCTGAAGCTGCTCTATCAATATACCCATCAGAATTGATTTGCGATAAACGACCAGCAATTTCAAAATGATTATTTAAGATGCCTGTACTAAACTTTATATTGTGTTTTCTTGTATTATAACTTCCAAAAGTATTTGAAATTTCAGCACTTGCTTTTTCTGCAACAGCATCCGTGAGAATGTTTATGCTTGCGCCAAAAGCACCAGAACCGTTAGTTGAAGTTCCAATACCTCTTTGTAACTGAAGGCTTTCTACTGATGAAGCAAAATCAGGCAAATCAACCCAATAGGTCCCTAAAGATTCAGAATCATTATAAGGAATTCCATTCACTGTAATATTGGTAGATTGGGCGCTTATACCACGCACCCTAATTCCTGTGTAACCAACGCCAGAACCTGCATCACTTGTGGTGACAACAGAGGGCAAAAAGTTCAATAAAATAGGTAAATCCTGACCAAGATTCCGTTTTTCAAGCGCTTCCTTTTTAATGTTTGAATGTGTAATTGGTGAATCGGCATTCACCCTAATGGCCTTAACCAGCACTTCATCTAATACTTCAATTTTTGTTGAATCCTGCTGTTTTTCTTGTGAATACAAACTCCCAGTCAATAAGACTAGTGACAAGGTTGTGAATAGTATTTTCATTCGATAAATAAATTTATTCGAATAAAAAGAGGTAATTATTCTGGTTAATATTGATTTAATTGGCTTTTTCGCCGTCCCTTAGCAGCATTACCTGCTCAGGTTCATTGGGTGTGATCTCAGCCATTTTTTTGGCACCCCTTTTATGAGAACAGTGCAAATGTATAAACAAAAAACAATTTGCTACTGATATTTAAAAAATAATTTTACTCGAAATCCGGCTTTTTTCTTGTGGACTTCTTAACAGATAAATTACGTTTGTTTTTAAGCCTTTTTTTTATAACACTTTTAGGGATTTTAGTTGGAACCCTTTTTTTATCAAGTTTCAACCCTTCTTTTATCAGGGATAAAAACCGTTTTATAATCAGTTCCTTATTTTTGTGCTGACTTCTGCTTTCATCACATTGAAGCATAAGCATATTCTCCTTTGTTAATCTACTACTCCATTTATCTGCCAGCCTAGTTTTTTCATCTTCTGTTAAGGAAGTCGATTCAGAAAGATTAAACATTAACTCTATTTTTGTGGCAACTTTATTCACATTTTGGCCACCACTACCCGAACTTCTAACAGCTTTAAATTTAAGTTCTGAAATTAAAGCTTCTTTATGCATCATTTCTTAACCTGATGTGAACTCCTGAAGAAATCATTGACCGTTTTTACAGGGTTAAATGTATTAACCGGAACCTCAACAAAAATAGAATTCCAATAGGCCATACTACCATTCCATAGACCCGGTAATTCGAGCGCTTTGATGTTAATTCCTGCTTGAGTTTTATTTGTTATAAAAGCCGCTTTATTGTCAACATAGCTCATTAAATTAAATAATTCTCCTTTATAATTTTTAAGGCCACACACCAGGTCTGTTGGATTAAAATGAGTAGCACTCTCAACAATATTTTTTTGATGAGGATTTGAAATATCTATTTGAGCAAACTCAATAATTTGTAATGAAACGGTTCCGTTCTGATCAGTTACCCAAAAAGGACCTCCACCTGGCTCGCCTTCATTTTTAACCATGCCACAAACACGAAGCGGACGATTTAATTTCTCTTTCAAATAAAATATTTTAGAATCTATTGATGAGGTTTCAAAATCTGCAGGTATAACAATATTTAATTTTTCTGTTATAAAATTAGTAATTCTTTTAATCTCATCTTCATCAAGGTTATCTGTGTCAAGTAATCTTAAACACTTGAAAATTTCGTCCTGAATCTCCAACAGAATACCGGCCAGTATTTTTCTGTAATTACAAACCTCTTCAAGCTGATCTCTCACAACTAAGTTGTCAATATTTTTTATAAATGCGATATCAAAATTTAATTCATTTAAATTTTCAAGTAAGGCTCCGTGTCCAGAAGGTCTGAACAAAATACTTCCATCTGATTCTCTAAAAAGTTGATTGTCCAACGTGAGGGCAATGGTATCAGTAGTTGATTTTTGATATGAAAAGTTGATATGAAATTTTTTGCCTGTTATCTCTTCTATCTCTTCTTGGATACGATTTAGCTCTCGATTAAAATTTTCCTGATGTGTTTCTGATATAGTAAAATGCAAATTAGCATGTTTTTTGTTTGATGCATAAAATGCTGCTTCAAATAAATGCTCTTCAAAAGCCGTCGAAACATGTGTTTTATATTTATGAAATGGTAACAGCCCTTTCGGATAAAAACTATAATTCAATCGCTTTTCTTCCAACATGGTTTTTACAAACTCATAACACCTTTCATCATAAAGCAATTCATTGTATTCAGGATTAATCTCATGAATTTTATGAACAACTTCTTCAAAAAAAGGTGATTTTTCAAGTGATTTAAAAAAATCTTCTAATTCTTTGTTACCTGTCCTTTTTATAAAATCCTGAATACTTTCTTGTTGAATTTTATAGTTATTTAAGAACTCAAACAAAAATTTAAACATCCTGGTAGCCGCTCCTGAAGCAGGAACAAACTTAACTATTGATAAAGAATCACGTTTATTATCAAACCCATTTATATAATGAGATTTGTAATCCTCCTCAATTTTAAGAATTCCATGCCCAATGGTTGCAGCTTCCTTTAAATTAGAAAACACCATTCCTGATTGAATTGAAACTACTTGGACTTTTATTTTATCAACCGTTAATCCGTGGTTTTTTATTTGAGAAATATCCTTTTCAGAAAACACTATTTTTTATTTTTTAATAATTCATCAACATGTTTTACCGCTAAATCCAAACGCTCTTTTTTACTTCCTTTTAGCAAAACATAAGGCCTTTTATATTTTATTAAAGCATCCTCAAAAGCTTTGAACATTATCTCTCTTTCGTGAGGCTTATCTCTTAAATCATCTGCTTCCCATGGCGTATCAATATACGTTAAAAAATATAAATCATAGGTGTTTTCTAAAGCATGTTTTTCTAAAATCGGATCACATGAACCCGTGTAATAGGTTTCAGAATAGACTTTAGTTTCCAATAAATCCGTGTCACAAATTAAAACAGAATCTGTTTTTTGTGACAACTTATTTTCCAAATTCATCTGTCCTAATGCAATTGGAAGCAAATCTTCAGCTTCACATGTCTTGCGTTCTTCATTCCATTTATTTTGAAGATATTCTCTAGCGTATTCAGGAACCCAAACAGAATTATAATATCTGGCCAAATGAATAGATAAGGTTGTTTTACCCGTTGATTCCGGGCCAAACAATACAATTTTTACACAATTTGACGGTTGTTGTTTAAGATTTTCTTCCATTGTTTATATGCTAAAATTGCAAGAATTAAAAAAATAAAATATTGAATACCAGTAAAACCATATCCTTTTACAAAATATAGAGGGATGGAGGCTATATTTCCAATAATCCATAAAGTCCAGTTTTCAATTTTTTTAAGGGCCATAAGCCACATAGCCGCAAAAAATATTCCGGTAGTAAAGGTATCTATAAAAGGGGTAGCCATTCTAAATTTCTCTAGACTACCAGAAGTTAAATTTAAAAATGCAAAACGCATACTATCAGTAAAACTTAAATCATTAGGCATGACGTTGTAGTATCGATATACTATTATTACAAATATAGAAGTTGATAAAAATATACCTATAGCTTTTAATTTGTCTTTGGTGTTTGTTCTTGTAATTGGAATGTGGTTCATTTTATCATCAATAACTTTACTCCACATATACCAACCAAAAAGACTCATTAAAGTATAATAAATATTAATAATCAAATCTCCGTATAAATTCCATTGAGATAGCAGGTAAACATATAAAGCTGTACTAATAATTCCTGTTGGATACACTAAAATATTCTCTCTTTTAGCGAACACAACGCTTATAACTCCAAATAAAGCCGCAATAAACTCTAAAATAATATTTATAGTTGAGGCTGCTTTATAGGGCT
Source organism: Flavobacteriales bacterium (assembly GCA_024643405.1). Lineage (GTDB taxonomy): Bacteria > Bacteroidota > Bacteroidia > Flavobacteriales > Flavobacteriaceae > Yeosuana. The sequence goes on from JAHENA010000006.1 coordinate 5,149, forward strand.
CGAGTAAAAAGTCTACTATTTGATTCAAATTCTTATTTTAATTGTTCAAGAAAGGATTCATCCTCCTCAAAAGCCGTTCCAATAACTACCAAATCAGCACCTGATTTATATGCATTTTCTAATTGACTAATAGTTCTTATGCCTCCACCAACAATCAGTGGAATATTTAATTCTCTTTTAACTGAGCTAATAATTTCAGGAGTTACCGGTTCTTTAGCACCACTACCTGCTTCTAAATAAATCAGTTTCATTCCTAATAATTCACCAGCTTTGGCTGTATTGACTATATATTCAATATTATTTCTTGAAATAGGTTTTGTTTGAGTTACCATTTCAACAGCGGTTTGTTTGCCGTTCTCAATAAGAATATATCCAGTTGGAATAACTTCTAAATTGTTTTCCTTTAGTTTTGATACAGAATCTACATGTTTACCAATAAGATATTCAGGATTTCTTCCAGAAATTAAAGATAAAAATAAAAGTGCATCTGCTTTATTAGTTATTTGGGTAATATCTCCAGGAAATAATACGATTGGTAATTTAGTAAACCTTTTAATTTCTCTGATTAAAGCGTCTGTTTTATTGTCATCAACAATACTTCCACCTACAAAAACGTGCGTTGCTATTGACTGATTTATTTTTTTAATAAAAACAGAAACTGCGTTTATCGAAGTCTTATCTGGATCAATCAATACGGCGAACAGCTTTTGTTTCTTTTTTATCGACGCCCTTATATTTTTATAGATAGATGTCATTTAGGATATGGCGTAGGCACAAGTAAAGCCTTCAAACTCTAAAAAATTTATACTATAACAATATTTTCTGTTTTTGTAATCAATCCAAGCCATGGTCATCTCATCATTAACGGAAAAAGGAATTACCAAACAATGCTTTTTAAAACTTAATCCGGGCGTAGCAAATAATTTATACAGCGATTCTTTTACACACCAAATGGCCGTTAGTTTTTTAATATAATCACCGTCGTCTTCCGTTAAATAATGAAACTCATAATCAATAAATTTATGAGCAATCATTCTTATTTTATCACGCTGTTTTTCAATATCAATCCCCACTATATTTTCACTTATAATCACCGCAGAAAATGTAAAAGAATGTGTTATTGAAATATGCTTACCATCTTTTAAATGTGGTTTGCCATGTTTATCATAAAACAAATCAGCATCATCATAACCAAAGGTATTCAACAAACATCTTACACTTAAAAATCCGCGTTGATGCAATTCACTTTTCATTCCTAAAACACGATTTACATTCTCTGATTTTAAAGAAATGGATGTCATCAAATCATCAAATGACTCCGTAATCTTCCAGATTTTAACAGTAGTTTGTGAGTTTGGTGTAATGGATTTGTAAAGAGGCATTTAATTTTCTGAAAGTTATTAGTTATCTTTGCAGGCAAAAATTGTTAAATACAAATATACTAATATGAACACAAAAACAGTTGCTTACGTTCCTAATAAGGTAAAAGATATATCACTAGCCGCTTGGGGAAGAAAAGAGATAGAATTAGCCGAAGCTGAAATGCCCGGTTTAATGAGTCTTCGTGAAGAATACAAAAATTCACAACCTCTAAAAGGAGCAAGAATTGCTGGTTGTTTACATATGACCATTCAGACAGCGGTATTAATTGAAACATTACAAGCTCTTGGTGCTGAAGTAACTTGGAGCTCTTGTAATATATTCTCAACTCAAGATCAAGCCGCTGCTGCTATTGCTGCCGCTGGCACTGCTGTATATGCTTGGAAAGACATGACTGAAGAAGAGTTTGACTGGTGTATTGAACAAACCCTTTTCTTTGGTAAAGACCGTAAACCACTTAATATGATATTAGATGATGGTGGCGATTTAACCAATATGGTTCTAGACCGTTACCCAGAATTAATTTCAGGTATTAAAGGATTAAGTGAAGAAACCACTACTGGTGTTCACAGATTATATGAAAGAATGAAAGCTGGGACTTTACCTATGCCTGCTATTAATGTTAATGACTCCGTGACAAAAAGTAAATTTGATAATAAATACGGTTGTAAAGAAAGTGCTGTAGATGCTATCAGAAGAGCTACAGATTTGATGCTTGCTGGTAAACGTGTTGTAGTTTGTGGATACGGAGATGTTGGTAAAGGTACCGCAGCCTCTTTTAAAGGAGCAGGAAGTATTGTAACCGTTACTGAAATTGATCCCATTTGTGCATTACAAGCAGCTATGGATGGGTTTGAGGTTAAACGTTTAGAGACCGTGATTGGAAATGCAGATATTGTTATTACAACCACTGGCAATAAAGACATTGTACGTGCCGAACACTTTAAAGCAGTAAAAGACAAAACTATTATATGTAACATTGGGCATTTTGATAACGAAATTGATATGGCTTGGTTAAAGAAAAATTATGGTCATACAAAAAACACTATAAAACCTCAAGTTGACAAATATACTATTGACGGGAAAGACCTTATCATATTAGCTGAAGGAAGATTAGTGAATTTAGGTTGCGCTACAGGTCATCCAAGTTTTGTAATGAGTAATTCGTTTACAAACCAAACATTAGCACAAATTGAATTGTGGACTAATAGTGAAGCTTACGGAAATGAAGTGTATATGCTACCTAAACATTTAGATGAAAAAGTGGCCAAGTTACACTTAGAAAAAATTGGTGTGGAATTAACTGAACTTAGTAACGAGCAAGCCGATTATATTGGTGTTACTGTTGAAGGGCCATTTAAACCAGAATATTATAGATATTAAAAGAATTGCTTTTAATCTGAATAAACCCTTGCAGAAATGTGAGGGTTTTCTTTTTAGTCTATAATATCAAAATAGTAAGTCACAAAAAAACCTTTCTGTTTCCAGAAAGGTTTTGATTTTTTTAAAGAAAATTATTTCCTAAGCTTCAAAAGGCTCAATAGAAACGTAAGATTTGTTATCTTTTTTCTTTGTAAATTTTACAACACCATCAACTTGAGCGTGTAATGTATGATCTTTTGAAGAATAAACATTTTCACCTGGGTGATGTGTATTTCCTCTTTGTCTAACGATAATGTTTCCAGCTATTGCAGCCTGACCACCAAAAATCTTTACACCTAAGCGTTTTGATTCTGATTCTCTACCGTTTTTCGAACTTCCGACTCCTTTTTTATGTGCCATTTTATTTCGATTTTATTTTTTTAAAATTAACTTAAAGCAGCAATTAAATCAGCCTTCTTCATTGAAGAAATTCCTTCAATTCCTTTAGCTTTTGCCATTTCCTTTAATTCAGCAACTGTAAGTGTGCTTAAATCTTTAGTGGCCTTTGCCTTTGGTGCAACTGGTTTCACTTCTGCTTTTGGTGCAGCAGCCTCCACTTTTGGCTCTGCCTTTTTTGTTGCTTTAACAGGTGCCACTTTTTCAACTTTGGCAACTTTTTTAGCTCCCGAAGCAGCAATGCTTTCAATAATGATTTCAGTTAAAGACTGACGGTGACCATTTTTTACACGGTATCCCTTACGTCTTTTCTTTTTGAAAACTATAACTTTGTCACCTTTTAGGTGCTTTAAGACTTTTGCTCCTACTTGAGCTCCGTCTATAGCTGGGGCGCCTACAGTTACCTTGTCACCATCACCAATAAGAAGAACATTATCAAAAGCAACTTGCTTCCCTTCTTCTGTTTGTAAACGGTGAACAAAAACTTTCTGGTCTTTTACAACTTTAAATTGTTGCCCTGCTATCTCTACAATTGCGTACATAGCGTAACGTTTTATTAATTAATTTATTTAAAAATGAGTGCAAATATACTGCTAATAAATTAATTTACAAACGTTTTATTTTTTTATAGAAATATTTCCACTGTTTTTAAAAAGCTGCATTACCGACAAGGTTCCAACTACAGTAGTTGCTAGACCCATAATTGCAACAATAAACGTTACCAATCCATCATTAATATCAAAATTTCCCTTAAATGATTTGAGCAATTCAGGCAAGAAATCTTGATTTACTTCTGTTGAATAGATTAAAAAGAATAGGGTAAAAATAATAGTAGCAGTGACCCCGGTAACAAGTCCTGTTATAAAACCACTAGTATAATTAAACAACTCTGCTTTTTCCAATTTAAAAACACGTATCGATTCATAAATACCCAATGTAGTGATACCGGCATTTAGAAAACTATAAACTGGATTTATATGATTATCAAATAAAGCCAGAACTAAAAAATAAGCAATTAAAACAGCACCTGTTACAAGGCCAAATCTTATGGGAAGGATTATTTTATTCATAATTATATATTTCTATTAAATATCGTGAAAAAATAAAGCTTTTTTAATTTTTATAAAGTTTTTTTATTGATCCCATTGCTGTGCTTGGTTTCTTAGCCAAAATTTTATTTAAAAAAAATGTTAAAATTAAGCCACACAATGTTTGTAGGATTTTTATTTATTATTTTTAATGTTTATATCTAAAAAGCGTATAAATTAACTTTCAACCATTTATTATTAATTAAAAAAAAGTAAAATGAAAAGAAGCTTATTAAGTCTGGCTCTTTTGCTGTTTTTAGTTCATTCAGCATTAGCACAGAAAGTGAATTTTGAAGAATTTGATTTAGATAACGGATTACATGTTATCTTACATCAAGACAATACGGCCCCAGTTGTTATTACTTCTGTGATGTATGATGTTGGAGGAAAAGATGGAGATAGAGAACGTACAGGTTTTGCCCACTTTTTTGAACATTTATTATTTGAAGGTTCAGAGAATATCGGCCGTGGGGAGTTTATGAAAATTATTCCTGCCAATGGAGGAACGTTTAACGCAAACACCTCTCAAGACAGAACTTACTATTACGAAATTTTTCCTTCTAATAAAATAGAATTAGGCTTATGGTTAGAATCTGAGCGAATGTTACACCCGGTTATCGATCAAGTAGGTGTAGATACTCAAAATGAGGTTGTCAAGGAAGAAAGACGCCAAAGCTATGATAACAGACCATATGGACAAATTTTAAGTGCTATTGGAGAAAATCTTTTTAAAGTACACCCATATAAGGATGAAAATATTGGCAAGATGGAGCACTTAGATGCTGCCACATTAGAAGAATTTAACGCTTATTTTAATACCTATTACGTGCCAAATAATGCTGTATTAATTGTTGCAGGTGATATTGATAAGGAAAAAACTAAAACATTAGTAAAAGAATATTTTAGTGAAGTAAAACGTGGACCGGATGTGGTTCGCAATTTCCCAAAAGAGGAACCCATCAACGAAACTATTAAAGCCGATAAATACGACAAAAATATTCAAATACCTGCCATTATCGCTGCTTATAGATTGCCAGGACAAGCTACAAGAGATGCTTACGTTTTGGATATGATTTCTACATATTTAAGTGATGGAAAAAGCTCTATATTATATAAAAAACTAATTGATGAGCAAAAGCAGGCTTTAGGAGTTCAAGCAGTAAACTTAGGGCAAGTAGATTATAATATTTTCGCCTTATTTGCCTTACCATTAGGTGATGTTCCTTTAGATACTTTACTCGGAGAAATTGATGAAGAAATATTAAAAATGCAAAACGATTTAATTTCTGAACGCGATTACCAAAAACTGCTTAACCAATTCGAAAATCAGTTTGTAAATTCTAATTCTAGTGTAGCTGGCATTGCGAGTTCTTTAGCAACCTACTATCTGTTATATGGAGATGTAAATTTAATAAACACACAATTAGATTTATACAGATCTATTACAAGAGAGGAGATTAAAGAGGTAGCTAAAAAATATTTAAGCCCTAATCAACGAGTAGAGATTCAGTATTTACCTAAAAAAGATGAACAATAAGATGAAGACATTAAAATTAAAAATATCGACCTTTATAAGTGTTGCATTATTAACTTTAGGTGTAAACGCACAAATAGACAGGTCACAAATGCCTGCGCCAGGACCAGAACCTAAAATTTCATTGGAAAAACCGGATGAATTTCAGTTAAAAAACGGAATTACGGTGATGGTTGTTGAAAACAACAAACTTCCTAGAGTCTCATATCAGTTAAGCATAGAGAACAAACCAGTTGTTGAAGGTGAAAAAGCTGGAGTATTAGATTTATTGTCTGCAATGTTAGGAAATGGAACAAAAAATATTTCTAAAGATGCCTTTAATGAAGAAGTTGATTTTCTTGGCGCTACTATAAACTTTAGCTCTAGTGGTGGTTTTGCAAGCTCATTGTCTAAATATTCTAATCGTATAATAGAATTAATGGCTGATGCTACAATCAATCCTTTACTAACAAAAGAGGAGTTTGACAAAGAAAAAGAGAAATTGTTAGAAGGTTTAAAGGCAGACGAAAAAAGTGTTGACGCAGCTGCAGGTCGTGTAGTTAGCGCCCTGGCTTACGGTAAAAACCATGCTTATGGGGAGTTTGTTACTAAAGAAACTGTAAATAACGTTACGTTTCAAGATGTTTTAAATTTTTATAAGATGCGCTTTGCGCCTAACAATGCCTATATCGTTGTTGTTGGTGATATTAATACTAAAACTGTCAAGAATCAGATTAAAAAATACTTTGGTAAATGGCAAAAATCAGATTTACAAGATTTACCTGCTCCAGTATTACCTGCAAATGTAGCAACTACCGAGATTAACTTTGTTGATATGCCAAATGCGGTACAATCAAATATTTCTGTAACTAATAATGTAGACTTAAAACAGAACGAAAGTGATTATTTTGCGGCGTTAATGGCAAATAATATCCTTGGTGGTGGTGGTGAAGGCTACTTATTTAAAAACTTACGAGAAGACAAGGGTTATACCTATGGCGCCTATTCCAGTTTAGGGGCTGACCGATATGGTGTATCTCGTTTTAATGCCAGTGCAAAAGTACGTAATGCAGTAACAGATAGTGCCGTTGTTGAATTCTTAAAAGAGATAAAACGTATTAGAACTGAACCTGTAAATCCTCAGACTTTAAAAGATGCTAAAGCCAAATATATTGGTAATTTTGTAATGGCTTTAGAGCGCCCACAGACCATAGCCAATTATGCGCTAAATATCAAGCTCAATAATTTACCAGAAGATTTTTATACTAATTATTTAGAGAACATCAATAAAGTATCTGTAGAAGATGTACAGCGTGTCGCTAATAAGTATTTTAAATTAGAAAATGCAAGAGTAGTTATTGTAGGTAAAGGAAGTGATGTTTTAGATAATCTTGAAAAAACAGGAATTCCCATTAAATATTACGATAAATATGCTAACCCCACTGAAAAACCAGAGTTCTCCAAACCAATTCCAGCAGGTGTTACGTCCCAAACCGTTATTGAAAATTATTTAAATGCCATTGGTGGAAAAGAAAAAGCAATGTCTGTAAAATCAACATTAACTAAAGCTACTATTAGTGGTTTAGCTCCTTTTCCTCTTAACGCAGAGTTAAAGGGGATGGTGCCAAATAAAGAGTCCATGGAATTAAGTGCTGAAGGCATGGGTGTTTTAATGAAGCAAAAATGGAATGGTGAAACGGGTTATGCTGAACAACAAGGTCAAAAACGAGAAATGACTGCTGAAGAAATTGCCCAAAAGATAGATGAAAAATCTATTTTTCCAGAATTATATTATGATCCTTCTAATGTAAGCTTAGAAAGCTTGACCACAATAGATGGAGAAGATGTTTATAAAATAAAAGTGACGAAAGGTGAAAAAGTATCTTACAGGTTTTATAATATGAAAACAGGATTATTAACTCGTTCCGAAAGCACTAACAAAGCGGCCGGTCAAGAAGTTACTTCTATTGTAGATTATGGAAGTTATACTGATGTTGAAGGCATACAATTCCCGTATTCCATGAAAGTAACTGCTGGTCCACAAGTGATTCCATTTGTTATTAGTAGTATTGAAGTAAATAACGGTGTAACAGATGCCGATTTTGAATAACTTTTAAAAAAAGTGATAAAAAAACTCGAGGTTTTATAGCTTCGAGTTTTTTTATCACTCATTTTACCGTTTCATTTCAAATCAAATTAATTATTTCTTTAATTAAAGGGATTGTCCCCTTAATCTAATCATTATTGCATCATAAATCCTTTGTTAAAAAATGATTAAACCGCAATATTTTGTAATTTTGTAATTAATTTTTTAATACTTATAAATAATGAATATCATTAAAAAAGCCCTAGTGGTTTTGGTTTTAGCCTTAATTTCATTTAGCTGTAAAAATGAAACTAAGCCTGAAGTTAAAACTGTTGAAACTGAAAATGCTTCACAAACTACAAAAGAAGTTGACCCTAATGCTACTTATGCCAAAGCTGAATTTACCATTGAAGGAATGACCTGTGCTATTGGCTGTGCAAAAACTATTGAAAAGAAAATTGCTGGAATGGATGGCGTAAAATCAGCAACTGTTGATTTTGACCGAAAATTAGCAATGGTTGAATATAATGACGCTAAAGTGTCTCCTGCATCTCTTGAAGAAACAGTGACGAAAGTTGCTGATGTTTATAAAGTAAGTGACATGAAAACAGTTGATGCTTTTACAACTGTTCAGAAAGAATGTTCTCCAAAATGCAAACCAGACTGTACTAAAAAAGATTGTGAAGATTGTAAAGCAAAAGCAGAGGCATGTAAGGCTAACTGCGCTAATAAAACTGAGGCAGAAAAAATGGCTTGCGCAAAAGATTGTCAAAAGCCTTGTTGTGCAAATAAATCTAAAGCATAATATTACTATGACTTTTAATAAAAAAGCTTCTCATAATGAGAGGCTTTTTTTTATTTCCACTTAACCGTTTCCATGATACGCTTGATGTCTTTCTCTAAATATTTTGCCGCCGGAAGGATAGAATCATAATTAGGCTTCGCATAAAAATATAAGGAGCCTGTTAAAAAATGTTCAGTACTATCTGTAACATAAAATTGTGATTGTGAAGCTGCGTTTCCACCAACCTCATAAAACATCCCGTACACTCTATTGAGCTTATTTATATACTCCTTTTCCTTTATTTCATCAGCTTTTGCCGTATGCTTTTGAGTGAAATTTTGAGCATCTCTCAGAAAATCAATTAAATTTTTTTGATTATTATTGATTGATTTATAAGTTAAATAAATAGTTCCTTTTAATGTTGGATATTCTATATTTATAGCATAACTCTCTGTAGTGCTAGTGATTTTTTTTGATGAAATTTTATTGGCTAATGTATTAGACTCAAAAGAAAAAGGAACTCCATCAACGCTGGTATTAATGTAATTCGCTGCAGGATATTCTAAGCGTAAATAACCCTTTGGTTTAGGAACTACTTCATTATTGCAGGCGAAGCAAAAAAGGAAAATTATACTTAAATAAAAAAACTGTTTCATTCTGTTTTGGTGAATTTTACAAACTTAATCCGCTTTTTGTCTAAAGCTTCAATAGTAAAAACATAGGTTTTAAAATTTATTTTACTATTCAATTTTGGGAAATTCCTCGAAATCTCTAGAACAAAACCTGCAACCGTTTCTGCTTCTCCTTTGTTCTCTTCAAAAGCAATTTCATCCTCAACTTTGATTATTTTATAAAAATCCTTCAGGGCAGTTTTTCCTTCAAACACAAAATTATGATCATCTAATTTTGAGTATTTCAAATCTTCATCATCAAACTCATCACTTATATCCCCGACAATTTCTTCAATAATATCTTCTAAAGATATCAACCCAGAAGTACCACCATACTCATCAACTACAACGGCAAGATGTACTTTTTTCTCTTGAAATTCAGCCATTAAATCATCCAGCTTTTTATTTTCAGGAACGAAAAAAGGCTCGCGCAATAAGGTTGTCCAATCAAATTGTTTTCTGTCGATATATGGTAATAAATCCTTCACATATAGTATTCCTTCAATTTTATCAATATTCTCTCTATAAACAGGAATTCGGGAATATCCGTTTTCAACGATTTCTTCCATTATTTCAGTATATTTTTGATCAACACTTAGCGCAAAAATATCAATACGTGGACGCATCACCTGTTTGGTATCAGTGTTCCCAAAAGACACAATTCCTTCTAGTATTTTCTGTTCTTCTCTGGTAGTATCATGCTCACTTGTAAGAGACAATGCCTGTGATAATTGGTCAACACTTAAATTAGATTTTTGCTTCCCTAGTTTATTATGAATAGCGATTGTTATACTGCGCATTGGCATGCTTAATGGTGATAATAGAAAATCTAAAACTTTTAATGGATATGCCATAAATGTTGCAAACTTCACTTTATTCCTACTGGCATATATTTTTGGTAAAATTTCACCAAATAATAAAATTAAAAAAGTAACAATAACAACCTCAACAATAAACCTAAGTATTGGAGATTTCATCCCTTCAAAAAGAGTTTCACCTAAATAAGCGAACAAAATAACAATACCTATGTTAATGAAATTATTTGCAACTAATACGGTTGCTAACAATTTTTTGGGACGCTCTAAAAGTTTTGCAATAATTTGTATTCGTTTAGATTTTTGCTCTAAACCTTCTTCTATATCAGTTCTGGTAAGCGAGAATAAAGCGACTTCAGCGCCCGATATAAGTGCTGAAAAAAACAACAATAAAAACAAAAGCACAAAGCCTGTAACAATTGATGGGTCAATTGCTATAAATAATGCTTTAAAACTCGGGGGACCAGGATCCAAATATCACAATATTAGTTAAACAATCAGAACGGAAGGTCATCATCCTCTTCTCCAATAGGCTCATTAGCCATTTGTTGATTATCAATTGATTTTTTGGGCTCCATCTTATTAGAGGCTTGCCCTTCACTTTCCTTTTTAGTAGTCAAAAAGGTAAAATCAGTACATTGAATTTCAGTGGAATAACGTTCATTACCACTATCATCCTGCCACTTTCTAGTTTTTAATCTACCTTCAACATAAATTCTATCGCCTTTGCTCAAGTATTTTTCGCAAATTTCTGCGGCCTTGTTTCTAACCACTATATTATGCCACTCCGTATTTGTTACGCGCTCATTGGTTTGCTTACTCACATACGTTTCATTTGTAGCCAAGGGAAACCTTCCAACACAACCGCCGCCTTCAAAATAATGCATTTTTACTTCGTCCCCTAAATGGCCTATTAGCATTACTTTATTTAATGTACCAGACATAATTTTTTAAGTATTTAAAAAGCAAAATTAACCATTTACTGCGCATTTTTTTAAAAATAATAAAAAAATGTCATTTACGTACCAATCCTTTAAAAATTAAAATCATCAATAAAATTGCTTATTAAAATAGGCACAGGATAATTATGGATATCATTAACGGAAATACTTTCCTTATTAATTTCATCAACATAAACAATCCAAAATTTGGTATATAAATGTTGGTGTGATAATTTATGAATGATAACTTTTTCATTATATAAAATAACTTCAAAGTGATTATCTTCAAAAAATTTATTTTCCTTCAACTCAACCTCTATATCTTTTTGGATTAATTCCTTTTTATTTTCTATTAAAGGAAATTGATATAGGTTTTGCCATATCCCTTTTCCTTTTCGCACCTCTAAAATGGTTTTTTGGTCCTTTGATAGAATAACTAAGAAATTGAAATGTTTCTTTGATACCTTATTAAGTTTATTTTTTACCGGTAATTGATGAATAATTTTCCTATCAAATGCCACGCATCTTGTTTGAAAAGGACAACTTTCACAAAAAGGATTTTGCGGTTTGCAGTGCACAGAGCCAAACTCCATGATGGCCTGATTATAATCTGCCGGATTCTTAGTATCAATTAATTCTTGTGCGAGCAGTTTAAATTCTTTAATTCCTTTGGTAGTATTAATTGGCGTGTCTATTCCAAAATACCTCGATAGCACTCTATAGACATTACCATCCACAACAGCTGACGATTCATTATAACAAATAGAGGCGATGGCACTTGCTGTGTAATCACCTACTCCTTTCAGTTTTAGTAAATCTTTATAATTGTTAGGGAACTGTCCGTTTAAGTCTTCTGCAATATATTTTGCAGTAACATGCAAATTTCTCGCTCTTGAGTAATAGCCCAATCCCTGCCATAATTTTAGAACTTTACTTTCTTCCGCATTTGCCAGGTCATAGATTGTAGGGAATTCTTCAATAAAAGACATGTAATAAGGCAGCCCTTGGTTCACCTGAGTTTGTTGTAATATAATTTCTGAAAGCCAAATAAAATATGGGTTATTGGTTTGTCTCCAAGGAAGCTCTCTCTTATTATTTGAATACCAGTGATTTAATATTTTTGAAAATATCATTATTGAATTTATGGGAAGGGCAAAAATAAACGTTTATAATCTTAAATTTTAATGAATTAGGTTTGAAATATTGAATTTTAAATTCCTATATTTGCATCCCTTTAAATTTATATAGTAACTAAAATAAAATATTAAAAATGACTAAGGCTGATTTAGTAGCAAAAATTTCTGAAAAATTAGGAATAGAAAAAGGTGATGTTCAAGCAACTGTTGAATCATTTATGGATGAGGTAAAAACTTCATTAGAAAGTGGAGACAATGTGTACTTGAGAGGATTTGGTAGCTTCATCATCAAAACAAGAGCAGAAAAAACTGGTAGAAACATTTCAAAAAACACTACAATTAAAATTCCTGCGCACAATATTCCTTCCTTTAAGCCAGCAAAAGTTTTTGTTGAAGGCGTAAAAACTAATGTAGACGTTAAGTAAAACATTATAATTAAATATTAATTTAAAAAAGAAAATTTATGCCAAGCGGTAAAAAACGTAAGAGACATAAGGTTGCAACGCACAAACGTAAAAAACGTGCTCGTGCAAATCGTCACAAAAAGAAAAAATAAACCATAAAAAGTAGTTTTATAAGCTACTTTTTTTTGGTCGTTAAAAAACGTTCTTTGAAATGAGTTCATTAAAATTTTAAACACGTATTGTGTTTTTTGAGCTCCACGGAGATTAAAAATCCTGTGAAAATAATGTATAATCCATCTGTACTTAATTGTATGGATAAAAATTAACTTAATGGATAAAGAATTGATTATTCGATCTAGTTCAGAAGATGTTGATTTTGCCTTATTAAAAGATGGAAAACTTATTGAATTACAGAAAGATGAAGAAAGTAATGACTTTTCTGTTGGTGATGTGTTTATAGCCAAAATAAGAAAAGCTGTTCCTGGACTAAATGCTGCATTTGTGAATGTAGGTTATGAGAAAGATGCCTTTTTGCATTATCATGATTTAGGGCCAAAACTTCCTTCGCTTTTAAAATTCACAAAACGTGTAAGCACAGGTAAACTAAAAGATTTTTCTTTAAAAAATTTCCCATTTGAAAAAGATATTGATAAAGACGGAAGCATTGTTGATGTCTTAAAATCAAATCAATCGCTATTAGTACAAATAGTAAAAGAACCCATATCAACTAAAGGCCCAAGAATAAGTTCTGAGTTGTCTATAGCTGGTAGATATATAGTTTTAGTGCCTTTTTCTGATCGTATTTCTATTTCTCAAAAAATAGAAAGTAAGGAAGAAAAAGACCGATTAAAACGACTGGTGAAAAGTATTACACCACAAGGTTTTGGAATTATTGTTCGTACAGTAGCAGAAGGCAAAAAAGTAGCCGAACTAGATAAAGATTTACAGAATTTGCTTAGTCGTTGGACGGCAATGTGTAAAAAGCTTAATAAAGCCCATCATCCAAGTAAAGTATTAGGAGAAATGAATAAAGCCTCGTCAATGTTACGAGACATATTTAATGACACCTTTACAAGTATTCATGTTGATGATGAAACGCTTTATTATCAAATTAAAGATTATGTGCAAGAAATTGCACCCAATAAAGAATCAATAGTTAAATTGTATCAAGCAAATGTTCCCATTTTTGAAAAATTTGGGATAGAACGACAGATTAAAACCTCATTTGGTAAAACTGTTTCCATGGCTAAAGGAGCCTATTTAATAATAGAGCATACAGAAGCATTACATGTAATAGATGTCAATAGTGGGAACCGGTCAAACAAAGCAAACAACCAAGAGGATACAGCCTTAGAAGTCAATATTATTGCTGCTACTGAAATTGCCCGCCAATTGCGTTTACGTGATATGGGAGGCATCATTGTAGTGGATTTTATAGACATGACCAGTGCTGACAACAGGCAACAACTGTTTAATCACCTTCGTGATGAAATGAAGGATGACAGAGCTAAACACAAAATATTGCCGCCAAGTAAATTTGGTTTGATACAAATTACAAGACAACGTGTTCGCCCAGAAATGAACATTAAAACTCAGGAAGAAAATCCTGATGACATCATTAATGGTTCTGAGGTTGACGCACCCATAGGAATTGTGCCAAAAATAACACATGACCTAGAACAATTATTAAAAAAAGACTATAAAAAGCTGACCTTAAACACACATCCTTTTATAGCAGCCTTTTTAACCAAAGGTTTTCCATCAACACGTTCAAAATGGTTTTTTGAACATAAAAAATGGGTTAAAGTTTTACCTAGAGATGCTTACACATATTTAGAATATCATTTTTTCGATAAAAATGGTAAACAAATTAAATAATTAAAAAAGCCCAACTTATATAAGTTGGGCTTTTTTGTTTTTATATATTATTACGTTTTATGGTGCTGGGTTAGGAATCATGGCATGAACAGCTTCAATTTGTTTAATAATAGCATCACTTAAGGTTACATTAATACTATCAATATTTTCTTTTAGTTGATCCATTTTTGTTGCTCCAATAATATTGCTCGTTACAAAAGGTTGCTGGTTTACAAATGCTAAGGACATTTGTGCCAAGGTCATGTTATGGTCTTCTGCTATTTTCAAATAACGTCTCGTAGCTTCTGTTGATTGTTCACTGCTATATCTCGCAAACCTTGGAAACAAGGTTAATCGGGCATCTTTCCCTGCTATTCCTTTTATATATTTACCTGAAAGAACTCCAAATGCCATTGGCGAATAGGCCAATAAACCAATGCTTTCTCTTAATGAAACTTCAGCCATATCACCTTCAAAAACTCTGTTAATTAAGGAATAGGCGTTTTGAATGGTAATCATCCTTGGTAAATCATTGGCTTTAGATTCTTCCATATAACGCATAGCACCCCATGCCTTTTCATTGGACATGCCTATATGGCGAATTTTACCTGCTTTTATCATTTCTTCTAAAGCGTGCAGTACTTCATTGAAATTGTCTTTCCATTCATCTTCGGGATTATGCTTATAATCTCTAACCCCAAAAGTATTAGTAAGCCTTTCTGGCCAATGGATTTGATACAAATCAATATAATCAGTCTGTAATCGTTTTAATTCAGCATCTAAAGCAACCTTAATGGCATTTAAGTTCAAACCGGTGGTTCTTATATGTGCCGTATAATCACTGGGACGACCAACAATTTTACTTGCTAAAATAACTTTCTCCCTGTTTCCAGTCTTTTTAAACCAAGATCCTATAATCTTACTTGTTCTGCCTTGGGTTTCCGGACTTGCAGGAACGGGATACATTTCTGCAGTGTCAAAAAAATTAACCCCTTGATCGAGTGAATAATCCATTTGGGCATGACCTTCAGCCTCTGTATTTTGATTGCCCCAGGTCATGGTGCCTAAGCATATTTTACTGACTTTTATATTGGTATTTGGTAGTGTTGTATATTTCATGTGCCTTTCTTTTTAAGCTTTTTTTAAAAAAGTTTAAAGATAAAAAAACCTTTCAGTTAAAAGGAAACTGAAAGGTTTAATACTTTGTTAAGATTTTATATTAATTGTCTTTTAGCAATTTTGATAATTCATCTAGTTTAGGTGTTAAAATCACTTCAATACGTCTGTTTTTTGCTTTTCCTTCTGGCGTACTATTTGTAGCTACAGGCGCATATTCTCCACGACCGGCAGCTGTTAAATTTTCCGGGTTAATAGCTGCATTTTCTCTTAAAATATTTACAATAGCGGTAGCACGTTTCGTGGATAAATCCCAGTTTCCACTTAATTGAGCATTACCCTGATATGGTACATTATCTGTATGTCCTTCTATCAGTACTGCAATATCTGGATTTTGCCCTAAAACGCTTCCTAATTGTTGTACAGCTCTTCTTCCCTCTGAACCTACAGCCCAGCTTCCTGAACTAAATAATAACTTGTTTTCCATAGAAACATAGACTTTTCCATCTCGTTGTTCAACGGTCAAACCTTTGCCTTCAAAATCTGTTAAAGCTCTTGAAATAGCATCTTTTAAAGCAGTCATTGCGGCATCTTTATCAGCGATAACTTTTTCGAGCTCAGCAACTCTGTTCGAACGATCTTCCAGGGCTTTTTTAAGACTTTCCAATCTGGCATTTTCAGCAGCCAAGGCTTGCTCCTTAGCTTCCAATTGCGCTAATAATTCTCTGTTTTTTTGTGAATTGGCGGCAATGGCGGCAGAACTGTTTTTTTCTAAGGCATCATAGGATGCTTTTAAATTATCTAAATTCGCTTTAGCAGCATTATATTCGCCTTGCAGTCTGTCACGTTCTGCTACCGTTTCATCATAAGCGGATTGTAATTGTTTTAATTCATTTTCTGCTAAAGTTTTGGCGCTTAATAGGGCCTCATTCTCATCAGAAAGTTTTCTGTTCTCTTGTTTTAAGTCTGTATACTTACTTTCTAAATCCTTATATACTTTTGGAGACACACAAGAGGATAACAAGGTCACCGTTACTAATACTAATGAAAGTTTTTTTATCATTTTTTAAAATTTTGTTAGGTTTATTTTTCTATTTCTACTAAAATGGGGCAATGGTCACTATGTACTGCGTTAGACAATATAACGGCTCTTTTTATTTTTTCTTGTAATGCTTTTGAAACCATGGCATAATCTAAGCGCCAACCTTTATTATTAGCTCTGGCATTAGCACGATAACTCCACCAGGTATAGTTATGAGGCTCTTTGTTTAAATGTCTGAAGGAGTCAATGAAACCACTAGCAATAAAACTGCCAATCCATTTGCGTTCTACTGGCAAAAAACCTGAAGTATTACTTAATCCCTTCGGGTTATGAATATCAATTTCCTCATGGCAAATATTATAATCACCACAAATAATTAAATTTGGGATTTCCTTTTTAAGTGTATTAATATATTCCTGAAACATATCCATATATTCCAGTTTATGGTCTAGCCTGTCATCATTTGTCCCAGATGGTAAGTACAGGCTCATCACAGAAAAACCATCATAATCAGCCCTTATATTCCTGCCTTCAAAATCCATAGAAGCAATCCCTGTTCCATATTCTACATGATTTGGCTCTGTTTTACTCAAAATAGCCACACCACTGTATCCTTTCTTTTGTGCACTAAACCAATAATTGTATTTGTAACCCGCTTCAGCAAAAACATCTAAGTCCAATTGCTCCTTTAAAGCCTTTATTTCCTGAAGGCAAATCACATCTGGATTGGCACTTTTTAACCAATCCATAAATCCTTTATTGATTGCGGCTCTGATGCCGTTGACGTTATATGAAATTATCTTCATGTAATAGAATAAGTATTTTAGCTAAAATAAATAATGCGTTACTTTTACACTATTATTTTACAAACCTTTTAACGAAAACTATTAACAAAATATTTTAAGCTATTTTTAGTTTAAGTATCAGATGAAATTTATAGCCTTTCTTTTTATCTTTTTTATTGGTTTTTGTGCGATTGCCCAAAACCAGAATTCTAACTATAGAACTAAAAAAGTTGCTGTGAAAGATTCTATTATTGTTGACAGTGTGAGCATCAATTCTAATTATTTTTTCATCAAAAGAAAAGACAATACGGTGATTGATTCCTCCTACTATACTATTGATTTCCCAAAAGCAACGTTAATCTTTAATAAGCCGATGGAAACCGATTCAATTATTATAAATTATTTGAGGTTCCCGGAATTTTTAACAAAAACCTATAAGCAATTGGACGAGAATATTATTGTTGAAAACAATGATAATATCCAAACGCTCTACAAACTTTCACAAAGCAATCAAGAGTCTACTTTTATACCTTTTGATGGATTAACAACTTCAGGAAGTATTTCGCGCGGCGTTACCATTGGGAATAATCAAAATTCTGTTTTAAATAGTGAATTAGATTTACAGATTACCGGTAAATTAAATGATAAAGTAACGTTAAGAGCCTCCATACAAGATGCCAATATTCCTTTGCAGGAAAGTGGGTATTCACAAAGATTAGACGAATTTGACCAGGTGTTTATTGAGTTAATGAGCAATAAATGGAATGTGCGTGCAGGAGATATTGATTTAATAAATACCACCTCCTATTTTGGTAATTTCTCTAAACGTGTGCAAGGGCTATTGTTAAATGTGAATTTTGATAAAGAGGATTCTAAAACAAATCTGTTTGCTGCTGGCGCTTTGGTTAGGGGGCAATTTACACGCAGTCAATTCAAGGCACAAGAAGGCAATCAAGGTCCTTATAAATTACAAGGACAAAATGGCGAATTATATGTACTCATTGTTTCTGGGAGTGAAACGGTTTTTGTTAATGGCATTGCCCTAAGACGTGGTGAAGATGCCGATTATATTATTGATTATAACGCTGGTGAAATTATATTTAACTCCACATTTCCTGTAACAAGTGAAATGCGGATTACAGTAGATTATCAATTTAGTGAACGCAATTATTCACGATTAGTAGCCTATGGTGGAGGACGACTTGATAGTAAAAAATTAAAAATTGGTGTTTCCATCTATTCTGAAAATGATGCTAAAAACCAGCCATTACAACAAAACTTATCTCAAGAACAGGTAGAAATACTTTCAAATGCTGGTAATGACACTTCCTTAATGGTATCACCTTCTGCGGTTTTAGATACTTATAGTGATAATCGGATTTTATATAGAAAAGAACTGATAAATGGTTTGGAGGCTTTTGTGTTTTCAAACAATCCGGATGATGAATTGTACCGCGTTACATTTAGTGCTGTTGGTGCCAATCAAGGCAATTATACTTTAAGCAGTATTAATGCTATTAGCAAAATCTACGAATGGGTTGAGCCCATTTTAGGCATTCCACAAGGAAATTATGCGCCTATTGTTGAGCTTATTGCACCAAAAAAACTTCAAATGGCCATTATTAATGGACGCTATAACCCCTCTGAAAAAACAGCTATCGATTTTGAAGTATCCGGAAGCAAAAATGATCAAAACTTATTTTCAAGTATTGATGATGAAAATAATGATGGATTTGCCACCAAATTTAAAATATCTCAAAGTATTATTAAAAAGGATAGTCTTTGGAGCCTCAATGTGGTTGCAGATATTGATTATATTCAAAAGAATTTTAAAACTATAGAACGGCTATATAACGCTGAATTTTCACGGGATTGGAATATTGAAAAACCACTTGGGAATCAAGAACTTTTTAAAACGGGCTTACAATTATTTCATCCAGAAAAAGGAATTGCTACATACCAGTTTGAACATTTAGGGTATTCGGAAAACTTTACAGGAAAAAGGCATGTTGCAAATATAAATTTGCTATTAAACAAATTTAATATTGTTTCCTTTTCCAGTTTTTTAACCGCCACTTCAGATTTAAATACGTCTAACTTTTTAAGATCATTCAACAGAATAACTTACGGCATGACCAATAGCTGGTTAGGCACAAAAATTGCTGTTGAAGATAATGAACAAAAAGACATAAACACCTCAGCACTGACCCCGTTAAGTCAAAAATTTAAATCATACGAGGTTTTTTACGGTCTTGGAGACAGCACACAAATATTTGCCGAATTTGGTTATAAAAACAGAGTGAACGACAGTATAAGGAACAATGAATTACAAAAAGTAAATACTTCAAATACCTTTTTTTTAGATTCCAGACTGATTCAAAACACCAACACCAATTTATCTTTATATATTAATTACAGAACCCTTAAAAATACTGACGAAGCAATTGATGACGAACAATCAATTAATTCCAGACTACAATACAACCAAAAGTTTATTAAACAACTTTTCCAGTGGAATACCATTTTTGAAACCAACTCTGGCGCGCTAGCACAACAGGATTTTACCTATGTTGAAGTCGAACCAGGACAAGGAAGCTTCACTTGGATTGATTATAATAACAATGGTATTCAAGAATTGGAAGAGTTTGAAATTGCCCAGTTTCAAGATCAGGGAAAATACATTAGAGTCCTACTTCCTAATCAGGTTTTTATTAAAACACATCAAAACAGACTGAGTCAAACACTCACCATAAATCCACAACAATGGTCCGTGAGCCAAAAGAAGGCTGAGAATTTTTGGTCCCATTTTTATAATCAAACCACTTATTTAATTGATAGAAAGATAAAGCGTGATGGTAATAATTTTAATATTAATCCATTTGAATCAGATGCTAAAAATCAATTAGGATTGCAATTGAATGTGAAAAATGTGTTGTTTTTTAATAGAGGTAAACAGCATTATACTTTCTCATATACTTATTTATCAAATAAATCTCAAAATGTTTTGACTATTGGATTTATTAAGAATAATTTAAAAAGTCATCAGCTCAATTTTAATCACAAAATTGAAGCATCTTGGCTTGTTGACTTACTTGCTGCATTTGACAATAACGAAAGTGTTAGTGAAAATTATTCCACTAAAAATTATAACTTCAATAAACAACGATTTAATCCAAAACTATCCTATTTATTTAATGATAATACGCGTTTTGATGTGTTCTATCAATACGCTTCAACCAACAATACCATTGGCAACCTAGAATCTTTAAAACAGCAAAAATATGGCGCTTCCTTTACCTTTTCCAGTAGTCAAAAAGGCGCGATAAATGGTGAATTTAATTATTTCTCAAATAACTTTATTGGAAACCCAAACGCCCCTGTGTCCTATCAAATGCTTGAAGGGCTGCAGCCAGGAAAAAACTTTACATGGCGCTTACTCGCACAAAAAAAACTTACTAAGTTTTTAGATTTAAACCTAAGCTATTTTGGAAGAAAAACTGAAACAAGTAAAACGATACATACAGGAACCATCCAGTTAAAGGCTTATTTCTAAATATTTAAGGTATCAATCTTCTTAAAAACAGCAATAATTAACTTTACAGATTCTTTATAAAATTCCGGCTGAATATTTTCATAATCATCATTAGGCGTATGATAGTCCTCATGGTCATCTACACCAAAATACAAAAACGGTATTCCCTTTTTATGAAATGAAGCGTGATCAGAAGAATAAACCCAATTTTCAAGGCCATCTTCACCGTCATGACCAACCACCATTTTTACATGTTCCGTTTGATCAAAATTGGTAATGACCTGCTTAAGGGTAGGATTAAATCTTGTACCAACCACAAACAATTCCTTTGTTTCACTTCGGCTAATCATATCCATATTAAGGTTGAGCATGATTTTATTTAACGACACAATAGAATTATTTGCATAATATTTTGACCCTTCAAGCCCAAGTTCCTCCGCATCAAAAGCTGCTAAAACCACTGAATGTTTAGGTGGGTTATTTTTAAAATACTCCGCAAAACTAATTAAAGCGCCTATTCCAGAAGCATCATCGTCAGCTCCATTATATATCTCGCCGTTTTTAATGCCTTCATGATCATAATGTGCACTTATAACAATGTATCTTTCTGGGTTATCGGTTCCTTTAATCAATCCTAAGATATTGGTGCCATTATAATTTATTCTCTTAGTGAAAAAAGAGAATCTCTGCTCATAATTTGTGTTTAAAGGCAACACATTAAGTAACTGAAATTGATCGATAATATATCCTTTTGCTTTGTCCGCGCCCTTCGTACCGGTGCGCCTTCCTTCAAAAGTATCAGAAGATAACGTTCTAATGTTATTCAGTAAAGCATCCTCATTAAAAGGCGCCATTGACTCCCTTTGTTCTAGTGCATTCTGACTAAAACAAACTGTATATAATAAAACAAAAAAAAGAGTGCAAAAATTACATTTGTAAAGCATTACGTTCAATATTTAGGCAGGCTAATCTAAATAAAAAAACTATCAAGATGCATTAACAAATGTTAATTTAAATTGGCTTTCATTAATTCTCGATTCATGCGAGCAATGTTATCTAAAGAAATGCCTTTAGGACATTCTATTTCACATGCACCCGTATTTGTACAGTTACCAAAACCTTCTAAGTCCATTTGAGCTACCATGTTCCTTACGCGATCAGCAGCTTCAATTTGTCCTTGCGGCAATAACGCATATTGTGAAACTTTAGCACCTACAAATAACATGGCTGAAGAGTTTTTACACGTTGCTACACAGGCACCACAACCAATGCAGGTGGCTGCATCCATGGCTGTATCTGCAGCATGTTTTGAAATTAAAGTACCATTGGCATCTTGGGTATTTCCTGAGGTATTTACAGATATAAAACCTCCTGCTTGTTGAATTCTATCAAAGGCACTTCTATCGACTATTAAATCTTTAATCACCGGAAAAGCCGCAGCACGCCATGGTTCTATATAAATGGTGTCTCCATCCTTAAAACTTCTCATATGCAATTGACAAACCGTTATGCTTCTATCTGGTCCGTGAGCACGTCCATTAATAAACATTGAACACATACCACAAATACCTTCACGACAATCATGATCAAAGGCTATGGGCTCTTCGTTTTTATCTATAAGATCTTGATTTAATACATCAAGCATTTCAAGAAAAGACATATCTGAAGAAACATCATCAACTTTATAATCAACAAGTTTTCCTTTATCGCTAGCGCTTTTTTGACGCCAAATTTTTAATGTTAATTTCATAACCAATCTGTTATTTGTAACTTCTTTCTTTTACTTCAATATTTTCGTATACTAAGGCTTCTTTATGCAAAACGGCATCTTTAGGCTCCCCTTTATATTCCCAGGCAGAAACATATTGGAATTCTTTTCGTCGCATGGCTTCACCTTCAGGTGTTTGATATTCATCTCTAAAATGACCTCCAGCTGATTCTTCTCTTTGTAAAGCATCTTTTGCAAACAACTCCCCTAATTCTAAGAAATCGGCCACGCGTCCTGCTTTAGCAAGTTCTTCATTATATTCATTGGCTCCTCCCGGAACTTTAACATCTTTCCAGAACTCTTTTCTCAATTCAGCTATTTCAGTAATAGCGTCTTTTAAATCCTTTTCATTTCTAGCCATTCCACATTTATTCCACATGATTTTACCTAACTTTTTGTGGAAATAATCTACAGAGTGCGTTCCATTATTATTTACCAAGGCATCAATCGTTGCTTTAACCTGTTTTTCCGCTTCTTCAAATTCTTTTGAATCCGTTGAAATTTTTCCGGTACGAATATCATTTGATAAGTAATCTCCAATGGTATAAGGCAATACAAAATAACCATCAGCAAGTCCCTGCATTAATGCTGAAGCCCCAAGCCTGTTGGCACCATGATCTGAGAAATTTGCTTCTCCAATAGCATATAATCCGGGAACTGTTGTCATTAAATTATAATCTACCCAAATACCACCCATTGTATAATGAACAGCAGGATAAATCATCATGGGCGTTTCGTATGGATTCTGATCTACGATTTTTTCATACATCTGAAACAAGTTGCCATACTTGGCTTTAATAATATCTTTACCTAATTTGGTAACAACCACTTTATCATTTTCATCTAAACCTTTAACATGTGCTTGTTCTTTTCCATAGCGTTGGATAGCCGCTGCAAAATCTAAATAAACAGCTTCTCCCGTTTTATTCACGCCATAACCAGCATCACAACGCTCTTTAGCGGCTCTTGAAGCCACATCTCGTGGCACCAAATTTCCAAAAGCAGGATAACGACGTTCCAAATAATAATCGCGGTTTTCTTCTGATATTTCAACTGGTTTAAGTTTACCCTCTCTAATGGCCAACACATCCTCCATGTTTTTTGGCACCCAAATTCTGCCATCATTTCTTAATGATTCAGACATCAGAGTTAATTTAGATTGATGATCCCCTGAAACCGGAATACAGGTTGGATGAATTTGTGTAAAACAAGGATTCGCAAAAAAGGCACCTCTTTTGTGTGCTTTCCATGAAGCGGTTACGTTGCTTCCCATGGCGTAAGTTGACAAGTAAAAAGCATTACCATAGCCACCTGTTGCCAAAACAACCGCGTGAGCAGAATGGCGCTCAATCTCACCAGTAACTAAATTACGGGCTATTATACCTCTTGCTTTTCCATCAACAATAACCACATCCAACATTTCATGGCGATTGTACATTTTAATTTTACCTCGACCTATTTGACGATTCATGGCTGAATAAGCACCCAACAATAATTGTTGTCCTGTTTGTCCCTTAGCATAAAAGGTTCTGGAAACTAAAACTCCACCAAAAGAGCGGTTATCTAACAAACCTCCATAATCACGTGCAAAAGGTACTCCTTGTGCTACACATTGGTCAATAATGTTGGTTGAAACTTCTGCCAAACGATATACGTTTGCTTCACGAGAACGATAATCGCCTCCTTTTACCGTATCGTAAAATAATCTATATGTTGAGTCGCCATCACCTTGATAATTCTTAGCGGCGTTGATTCCTCCTTGAGCCGCTATGGAATGTGCTCTTCTTGGGGAATCTTGAAAACAAAATGATTTTACATTATATCCAAGCTCCGCTAAGGTGGCAGCAGCCGAACCGCCCGCTAAACCTGTACCAACTATGATAACGTCAATAAGACGTTTATTAGCTGGATTAACCAAATTGATTTTATCTTTATAATTTGTCCATTTATCTTTAATTGGACCTTCTGGTACTCTTGAATTTAAAGCCATGTGTATTTAAGATTAATGGTTAAAATGATGAAAAAGTGCTATAAAAATAAATGCTGCTGGAATTATAATGGCATATATTTTACCAATTGACTGAAGTGTTTTCTTTCTGCCCGCAGTTATTCCCATTGATTGAAATGCCGATGTAAAGCCATGCCCTAGATGCAACCCTAATAAAACAAAGGCAACCACATAAGCGCCAACGCGCAAAGGACTCATAAATTTATGCTGTAATTCACCAAAATATCTGGTTGGATCTTCAGGTAATACCTCAATATATTTATGATTGATTTCTGGAAACCAAAAGTCAATAAAATGTAAAAGTATAAATGCAAGGATCACAAATCCGCTTAATATCATGTTTCTACTCATCCAAGTAGAATTTGCAGCACCGTTATTTTTGGCATATTTTACTCCTTGTGCTTTCTTGTTTCTTATTTCTAGTATAAATCCCAAGACAAAATGGAATACTACACCCAAAATTAAAACCGGTTGCATAATAAATTGAACTAGCCAATTTGTTCCCATAAAATGCGATGCCTCATTAAATGTGTCTGCACTAAAAACAGATAATAAATTGATAGAAACGTGCATTATTAGGAAAAACATGAGGAAGAAAGCTGATAGCGCCATGGCTACCTTTCTTCCAATCGAAGATTTAAAAAATCCGCTCATTTTTTTGAAGATATTTAGATACGTACAAAAATACACTTCAAGAACCTTATAGACAAAAACAAAGTCACTTAAATATTTATTTAGAATGATTTTAATTAATTTGTATTTAGAAAATTAAAAAGGGGCTTAAATAAGCCCCTTTTTAATTCATTATTGGCATCCCAAAATATTATTCCAAAATTAATTTTTTGGTTACAAAAGCATTCTCTGAATGAATATTAACAAGATACATGCCTTTTGCCATTCCTGTCAAATTAATGCTGCTTGTTTCTGAAGTACCTGAAAGATTCATTTCATAAATCAAGCGGCCACTCATATCATAAACAGTCGCTTTTTGTAAATTGACCTTTAAACCATTTTTGATGTAAAATGTCCCATTGGATGGGTTAGGATAAATCTTCACAGCGTCATTCAATAGATCATCTTCAACACTTAAGCTGCAAGTACCGGCATAATTAGTCATAGGGTCAAGTAGATTACAAACAGAGGTGACACTTCTTGATTGTACATCATTCCCAGCGTTGATATCGTCATTACTTAATACTCTGCTATATTCACTTAGAGCTAAATTATAGTGCATGACTTCATTGGTATTGATGACATGCCCTAATTGATGCCCATGCCCTAGTTCATGTAATGCTACACTTTGAAAGTCATACCCGAGAATATTAGGTGTTCCGGGATCAACAATCCAAGTGGTGTCATCGTCAAACACAATATCCAGTTCGCTTACATACCATTCAATTGTACCATTACAAGATTGACCGCTCCAATAAGAAACACAGGTTCCTAAAACACCAGAAGCTAATTCAGCGTTATTATCAAATCTTATTATATTTTTAGAATCCTTTTCCGTTTTATCTGTAGGATCAGGAGTGCTTCTTATAGTCCAATTAATTTTGGTAGTGCATCTCCAGTCTTCAAGCGCTTTTTCAAAAGCTAAGCGGGCTCCAGGCTTATCAGAATCATTAAAAAAATCAGTATACATTCTCCACTCATAACCTCCGGCAACACTTTGACCATAATGTTGTGTTTGGTAGGCACGAAGACCTGATCCAGGATCATATTCTACATTTAATTCAGAATAAGGAACGGTTAAATTTGTAGTGGAAATGGTAGGGTTTGATGCCGCATCAGTTACTCGAATTTTTCCTGTTCCGGCACCGGAAGGTACCTGTACCAAAATTTGAGTATCAGACCAGGTTACCTGGCTGTCAAGGGCATTGATATATGCACCTCCACCTTCGTCTGCCTCATAAAAACCCACTTTGCCTTTTGTTGCCCCAAAACCTGTTCCATTGATGGTTACTAACGTTTTAGTACCTGCAGTAGCAGTAGTTGGGCTAAAATTTGTAATACTTGGCGCTAAAGCACTTTTTTGATTTAATGATTTATTAAGTTCAGCCGTATTAAAAGATGAAACTTCGACATAATTATATCCCGTGGCAGAAATAATTTCTTTATAAAAGGCTGTTGAAATCCCTTTCTTTTTATTAAAAGGATTAATGGCTACATCATCATATAAATTATATTTATAACACCCCTGAATTGCACTATAAGGTTGATATGAATTGCTTGGTGACTTAGCAGTTGTTTGATTTACAACATCACTACTTTGTAACACAAACAAGCCAACAGTACCGGTTTTCAATTTCAAGCTTGACGACACCATCATGGCTTCCAAATCAACCGTTCCTCCTAAAGTTATCACTTCAATAGTTGAAACAGGCGTTCCTTTAAACACCTTATATACCTTAACCGTATTAGAAGTATAAATTAAATTATTGCTCCAAAAAGATGTTTTGGATATTACTTCTCCTTCAACCACCAGTGTGGAATTATCAATTTGTTCCTTTAATGAGATTTCCCTTAACATTTCCTGAGCATACAGCCCATTAAAACTGCTGAAAAACAGCGTTAAGGCAAGTTTTAATATCATCTTTTTCATTTTCAATTTTTTTATCTCAATATATTAAAAATATAATAAATGAGCTTTTACCAAAAATAAAGAATTATGAATAAAGTTTTAATAGTTTTTGTAATTTTATAGTTAAATCGTAATTCCATGAAATATCATCCTATTAAACAAAGTTTATTCATTCAAAACCGAAAAAATT
Organism: Flavobacteriales bacterium; assembly: GCA_024643405.1. Taxonomy (GTDB): domain Bacteria; phylum Bacteroidota; class Bacteroidia; order Flavobacteriales; family Flavobacteriaceae; genus Yeosuana. The sequence continues at coordinate 32,664 of JAHENA010000006.1, forward strand.
TTAAAGCTAAAATGCTGCCTAACAGCTTAGCTGTTTTTAATTCCAATGACATTTACCCCATTAGTGCTGATAGCACCATGCCATTTGAACAACACCGTGACCTTTTTTATTTAAGCGCTGTTGATCAAGAAGAAAGTGTTTTAGTTTTATTTCCTGATTGTCCAAAAGAAAAGCATAGAGAAATTCTGTTTTTAAAAGAAACCAACGATCACATTGCTGTTTGGGAAGGCGAAAAACTAACCAAAGAAGCGGCCTTTGAAACCAGCGGTGTAAAAACCGTTTATTGGCTTCAGGAAATGGAAAAAATCATGTTTGAGTTAATGACCCAATGTGATACAGTGTACATAAACACGAATGAGCATTACAGAGCCAACGTGCAAACAGAAACCAGAGAAGACCGTTTTACAAAATGGTTAAAGAATAAATATCCAGCTCATGCCGTTGCGAAAAGCAACCCTATATTACAGCGTTTAAGATCTGTAAAAAATCAAATTGAATTAGACCTCATTCAACAAGCTTGTGACATTACTGAGAAAGGATTCCGACGTGTTTTAAATTTCACAAAACCCGGCGTTTGGGAATATGAAATTGAAGCTGAATTTATGCATGAGTTTTTAAGAAACCGATCTAAAAAATTTGCTTATACCCCAATTATTGCTTCAGGAAATAATGCCAACGTACTCCATTACATTGAAAATAATCAACAATGTAAAAAAGGAGATCTCATTTTATTAGATGTGGGTGCGGAATACGCCAACTATTCCAGTGATATGACCAGAACCATTCCTGTTTCAGGAAAATTTACAGAGAGACAAAAGGCGGTTTATAACGCGGTAAATCGAGTAAAAAATGAGGCAACCAAGATGCTGGTTCCAGGAACAGATTGGGCATCCTATCATGTTGAAGTTGGAAAATTAATGACTTCTGAATTATTAGGACTTAAATTATTGGATAAGGCTGATGTAAAAAATGAAGACCCTGATTGGCCAGCTTACAAAAAGTACTTTATGCATGGCACTTCTCATCATATGGGACTAGACACGCATGATTATGGTATTTTAACGGAGCCCATGAAAGCCAATATGGTTTTTACTGTTGAGCCAGGAATTTATATCCCTGCGGAAGGTTTTGGAGTTCGTTTAGAAGACGATGTGGTGATTCAAAAAACCGGCGAACCATTTAATTTAATGCGCAATATCCCTATTGAAGTCGATGAAATTGAGGATCTTATGAATTAAACTGATTTTCTTATTTACAAATAATTAAATTTATGAATAATGCTATTATTTTGGTAAATTACCAAAATAATAGCATTATCAGCTTTTTAAATCCTCATACATGCTTAAGGCTTTTAGCAATAATTTTTTAAGTGCTTTTTTATTACTTTTTGTTTTCCTTACAAATTGTAGCCCCGATGAAGTTGGAAACAACATTCCTAAAACAGGAAATATACCAGATGCTAATTTTGAACAAGCATTAATAGATTTAGGATATGATGATGTTTTAGATGGTAAAATTATAACTGCAAATGTTGCCAATGTGACAGAATTAGATATTTCAGGTTACAGTTCCAATGATGTGGATACCAAAATAAAAGATTTAACCGGAATTGAATATTTTATAAGTTTAATAAAATTAAATTGTTCATACCAAAATATAGCCTCACTTGATTTAACGAATAATTTAAAATTAAAAGGATTAGAAGTTGCAGATATGGGTTCTTTAACCAATTTAAACGTAACTAGAAATATTGAACTTGAAATATTAAAGTGCTTTAGAACTGGCGTTTCAAACTTAAATTTAAGTAACAACATTAATTTAATTGAATTATACACCTACGAGAGTCTTCAACTTTCAAGCCTAGATATTCGGAACAACACTGTTTTAAAAACCATTTGGTGCAAAAACAACAATTTAAGCAGTTTAGATGTAAGAAATAATATAGATTTAGAATTTTTAGATTGTCGCTTTAATACTATTTCTAGTTTGGATGTAACAAATAATACTAAAATAAAAAATCTGTCTTTTTGGGGAAATAACCTGTCTAGTATTGATATTAGCAATAACCTTGATTTAGAATATTTTGATTGCTCAGAAAACAACATAACGACCTTAGATGTAAGTAATAATTTAGCTTTAGAAGCTTTGGGTTGTACAAGTAATCTATTAACTAATATTGATGTAAGCAACAATACATCTTTAATTAGTTTTGCATGTGACAATAATTTACTTAATACTATTGATATTAGTAAAAACTTAGGCTTATTAAGTTTTTCTTGCGGAGACAATTCAATTACAAATTTAGATTTAAGTAACAATATTGCTTTAAACTCTTTTTATTGTAACAACCTCCCTCTTATTAATTTAGACCTTAGCAGCAATACTGAATTAGAAATTATTTGGTGTAATAACAACCCGCAACTTAGTATTATCAATTTTGGAAACAATTCAACTTTAGCTTGGTTTCAAGGTTATAACAACACCCAGCTTACTAGTTTAGATGTAAGTAATAACACCTCTTTACAATGGCTGCAATGTTATGATAATAGCCAACTTACTTCTATAAACCTTGGTACTAATAATAATTTGGTGTCTTTAGACTGTTACAACAATAATCTAACGAATTTAGACTTGAGCAATATCATTAATTTGTCTAGTTTAAATTGTACCTCTAATACTAACTTAAACTGTATCCAAGTCAATGACTTACAATTAAGCAATATTCCAACAGATTGGATAAAGGACAATGCCGCAATTTTTGCCACTATTTGTAATTAAAAAACAATAAAAGGATCGTGTAAAACGATCCCTTTTGCTAACCTGACTAAATTAAATTTTTCTCTTAAACAGTGACTAATTCAAATAAGTAATTATTTAGTTTTCTTAGCGTATTAATTTTATCATTTGAATTGACTAACAGTGAAATATTATTTCTACTACCGCCATATGAAATCATCCTGATTTTTACATCTTGTAAAATTTGAAACAACTTATAGGTATCCTGATGATTCACAATAGAGTGGCCCACAAGACAAATAATAGTTTGATTTTTATCGACCTCAACCGCAGAAAATTTTTCAAGAGCTGTGATAATTTTATCTAAATTTCTATCATCATCAATAGTAAGTGAAATAGCAACTTCAGAAGTTGTAATCATATCAATAGCCGTTTCATAAACTTCAAATATTTCAAACACTTTTCTAAGAAACCCATGTGCGAGTAGCATACGTCCAGACTTTATTTTAATGGCCGTAATATGATCTTTTGCGGCAATTGCTTTGACACCGTTTTCACTATGACTTTCATTAATCAGGGTTCCGTAAGCCTCTGGATTCATGGTGTTTTTTAAACGCACAGGAATATTGAGGTCTCTAACTGGGGTTACGGTTTGTGGGTGTAAAATTTTTGCTCCAAAATAGGCCAATTCAGCAGCTTCATCAAAAGATAAATTTGAAATAGGCTTTGTGTTTTCAACATATCTTGGATCATTGTTATGCATCCCATCAATATCTGTCCAAATTTCAACTTCTTCTGCCTTTATTACGGCTCCAATAATGGTAGCCGTATAATCACTGCCACCACGTTGTAAATTTGAAATATTTCCGTCTTGATCTAAACAAATAAACCCTTGTGTAATATAGATTGGCGCTTCAGAAGTTTCTTTAAAAATAATGTCTAAATCTTGTTTAATATAAAACAGATCTGGCTCGTTATTTTTATCAATTCGCATAAAACTTAAAGCGGGAAGTAAAGCAGATTTTACGCCTTCTTGCTTTAAGTAATTATGAAACATGAAGGTAGATAACAGTTCACCCTGAGCTACTATTTTGTTTTCTAAGTTAAGTGAATATTCTTTATAGGTACAATCAACTAAAAAGTTGAAAATTTCAGTCACATAATTCTTAACATCACTATTTAAAGAATCTTCGTAAAGTAATTTGTCAATCACATTAAAATAATTTTCATGCAATTTATTTATTTTATCAACCGCCTCATTAGGCATGTTATTGGAAATATTACCAGCTATTGCCACTAAAGCATTTGTGGTTCCAGACATCGCTGACAAAACCACAATCTTTTTCTTTCCGTCATTAATAATGTTTTTAACATTGCTCATGTTTTCAACGGATCCTACAGAAGTTCCTCCAAACTTTAATACTTTCATTTTTTATTAATTTATGCTGCGAAAATATATTAGAATACTCAAAATAAGTTATTTATTAAAAAAATAGATTATTTTTACACAAATTGTTAAATAATTAACATGAAGACTGTATCCAATTGTGTCGAAGACATTTTAATTGCCCAACCTTACCTAGAAGAAGCACTTTCAAGAAATATTATAAACTTTAGTGCCTTAGCCATTGAATTGACTGAACCGATAAGTAAAATGTTGAAAAAAGAGGTGAAACCAGGGGCTATTATGATGGCATTACGCCGCTATCATCCGCCGGTTGCATTAACCAATTCTATTAAAATGAAAAAGGTTATTCAGAATTTAGGGGATATCACGGTGAGGTCAAACTTAACCGATTTTACCGTAAAAAATTCTGAGACTTTAATTCATAACCACGCACAGATATTGCAAAAAATTAACGAAGAATCGAAATTGTTTTACACATTCACAAGGGGTATTCATGAAAGCAATATCATCGTATCAAGTAGTTTAAATGATTATGTGAACACCCATTTTAAAAATGAAATCTTTATTGCGATTCAAGAAGGATTAACAGCTATTAGCATTAGTTTACCTGAAGACAATTCAAAAATAGCGGGATTATATTATCACTTTTTTAAACGATTAGCCTGGGAGGGCGTTGTTCTTTATGAAGTCATTTCAACCACCAATGAATTTACTATTTTAGTTGAAGAAGAATATGTAGATAATGCCTTTTTAGCTATAAAACGATTCAAAAATTAGCTTTTTTATAAATTTTTTTATTTATTAATTTTTGATAAATATTCACTAAAATAAAAGAGGTCAAAGCAGGTAAAACCCATCCTAAATTTTGCTGAGCCAAAGGAATCATTTTTACAATAGGCTCCAGTTTGTCTTCAGGAAAAACAAAGTTTAAAAAATCAGGAATACTAAATATAAAAGTCACAAAAACCACCCATCTAAAAACCAATTTAGTGGCATATGATTCTTCCAAGGCATTCAATAATATAAGAACAATACAAAGTGGATATATAAACATTAAAGACGGAAGAGCCGCTTTAATAATATAGGACACTTCAAATTGACCTACCAAAATACCAGCAATACAACACACCATTGTTGTTATAACATAGGCCTTTTTCGATTCTTTAAAAAGTGCTTTAAAAAAATCTGCCGTACTCATGATTATTCCTACTGCCGTTGTGAAACATGCCAATCCAACCAAAACACTTAAGAACATAGTTCCCATAGTACCTAAAGTTTTTGAAGCCAGACCAGAAAGCAAATTGGTTCTTGAAATATCAACTGGAAACTCAGAATTGTAAAAGGCCCCTAAAGCAATCAATCCGGCATAAATAAGGAATAACCCAACCATAGCGATTAGTCCAGATTTAGCAATCATAATTTTTTTATCCTTAAATGACAAGGTATCATTAAAATTGTTTATTGAAATGATTACAATGCCACCCATAACCATTCCTGCAATGGCATCATAAGTTTGATATCCTTCCAATAAACCACTAACTAATGGTGTGTCTAAATTAGACAGATTCATTGGGCTTACAGTTGAAGAAACACCAATTGCAATAATGAACAGTAATATGAGTACAATGATAGGTGTTAAATATTTGCCCAAGATTTCCAAAGCATTATTTCTATTAACAACAAAAATAAAAGCCAGTGAAAAGTAGATGATGCTGGTTGTCAAAGGGCTTGTATTGAAGAAGGGTGCTATGGCAATTTCATGGGTAACTGCCGCTGTGCGAGGAGATGGTAAGGCAATTATTATCACATAAATGCAAAGACAAAATATTAAACTAAAAAGTGGAGACACTTTGTTTCCAAAAGCCAACATGGTCCCTTGTAATTTAGCATGTCCGAATACAGCTAATAAGGGAATAATAGTAGCGGATATAATAAACCCAATAGTAACCAACCACCAATCAGGTCCAGAATTAAAACCCAGTAAAGGCGGCAAAATTAAATTACCTGCACCAAAAAATCCGGCAAATAATGCAAAGCCAAATACAAAGGTTTGTTTAGTTTTATTCATTATTCAATGATATCTTTGACTAATATAGTTTAAATATGATTTTACAACACAAAGGCATAAACATTTTTTACACTGACCACGGCACCGGTACTCCGGTAGTTTTACTCCATGGATTTTTAGAAAATTCTACTATGTGGGACCCTTTTACTCCCGTTCTTTCTAAAAAAAACAGAATCATCTGTATTGATTTACTAGGACATGGTCAAACCGACTGTTTAGGATATATTCACTCTATGGAATTAATGGCTGATATTGTTAAGGCCGTCTTAGATTATTTAAAAATTAGTCATTCTATTCTCATTGGGCATTCAATGGGTGGTTATGTAGCATTAGCCTTTGCTGAAAAAAAACCGAATGATGTTATGGGACTATGTTTAATGAATTCAACTGCCAATGCTGATAGTAGTGAACGTCAAAAAAACAGAGACAGAGCGATTACCGCAGTGAAACAAAACCATAAAACTTTTGTAAGAATAGCAGTTGTAAATCTATTTAGACCTAAAAACAGAAGGATTTTTACTAAACAAATAAAATTTATAAAAGAGCAGGCTTTAAAAATGCCCGTTCAGGGCATTGTAGCTGCTCTGGAAGGTATGAAAATTAGACAAGACAGAGAACAACTATTTAAAAACGCTGCTTTTGAGAAGTTAATGATAATAAGTAAAAAAGATCCTGTTTTAGATTTTAAATCTCTAATTAAGCAAACGAAAAACTCCAATATAAAAGTAGTAGAATTTCCAGACGGGCATATGAGTCATGTTGAAAACGAAACCTTATTCTTACATACAATTATGCATTTCATCGAAAAAATATAGCTTTTTGTCGTTTTATTCATTTTTTGTTTTATATTTATACTGTTCTAAATCTGAAACTTATGGAAAAAGCTACTAAAAAGACCTCATTCCTTCCAAATGTCTACTGCAATGTCTTTGGTCATGATTTTGAGGTAACCAGAAAAGTAACCTATTACGTTAAAGAATATACTTGTACGCGTTGTAAAAAAGAGCTGACCACAAATGGTAACGGACAGCTCATTGAACTAACTCCAAAATTTAAAGAAATAAATGCCATTTTAGAGCGAATTCACAACGTTAGAATTGAACGTTCAAAGGAAAAATTAATCACTTCATCGATTTAACAAAAACATGTTAAAATCATAAAAAACGTTTTCATACCTTAACAGTCTCTCACTAATTAATTAAGGCAAAACATTTTTTTGATGAAACATCTTCAGTGCAAGGTCTTTGGTCATGACTTTAAAGTTACCCGAAAGGTGACCTATCATGTAAAAGAATATACCTGTAAAAATTGCAGTAAGCAATTAACTACCAATGGCAATGGCCATTTAATTGAACTTTCTCCTAAGTTTAAAGAAATAAACGACGTTTTAGAACGTATTCATGAAAAGCGAAACAAAAAATTAATGGAGAAAAACCCCTTTAAAAACTTATTAGTTTTTAAGCATTAAAATTTTTCCATCCTTGTGCTTTTATAGGAATTTTAGTTTCTGCTCTTGTAACTAAATGTATTCCTGACTCTTTTTCTTTGATAAAACCAATGACCGTCAAACTAGGATTTGCTTTTATTTTAGGGTAATCCTCTTGTGAAATAGTCATTAACAACTCATAATCTTCGCCTCCATTTAAGGCAACTGTTGTACTATCAATATTAAATTCCTCACAAGTAGAAATAACCACCGGATCTAATGGTATTTTATCTTCAAATAAATCGCAGCCTACTCCACTTTGTTTACAAATATGCATAATTTCAGAAGACAAGCCATCACTAATATCAATCATGGCCGTAGGCTTAACATTTAAATCCTTTAATAATTTAACAATATCTTTTCTCGCCTCGGGTTTTAATTGACGCTCTATAATATAACTATAAGGCTCCAAATCTGGCTGACTGTTCGGGTTTACTTTATAAACCTCCTTCTCTCTTTCTAAAACTTGTAACCCTAAATAGGCCCCTCCTAAATCACCCGAAACGACAAGCAAGTCGTTTGGTTTAGCACCATGTCTGTAAACTTCATTGTTGGCATCAATAGTTCCAATAGCAGTAATTGAAATTAATAACCCCGTTGTAGATGAGGTCGTATCGCCTCCAACAACATCAATATTATAAATAGAAGCAGCCGTCTCAATTCCGGCATAAAGTTCTTCTAAAGCTTCCAAAGGAAATCTGTTTGACACTGCTATAGATATGGTAATCTGAGTTGGGGTCGCATTCATAGCACAAACATCAGATAAATTAACAACCACTGATTTATAGCCTAAATGTTTTAAAGGCATATAACTCAAATCAAAATGAACACCTTCTACTAATAAATCTGTAGTCACAACAATTTTGTTGGCTTTAAAATCCAAAACAGCAGCATCATCCCCAACACCTTTTATAGTGGACTCATGATTAATTTTAAAATTCTTAGTCAAATGATCTATTAATCCAAATTCTCCTAAATCACTTAATTCAGTCCGTTGTCTATTTTTATCTTCTATCATCCTGCAAAAATAACACCCTTATTTTGATAATTCAACATAAGCAACATAATAACTCTTTTGAATTTTAACATAAAAAGAAACACAAAACCCTACTAATAATATATATTGAGCAAAAAATTATTTTTTATCTGGTATAAAATAAACTATGATTGCCATAGTTTTATAAAGTAAATTCCAAAAATATATGAGAAATTTATTCAAATCTTGCTTTTTAAAATCCTCCAAATACTATTCTTTGCTCCTTTTCCTTTGTTTTTTTGTAGTATCATTTCAAAATTGTTCCGATGAACCTGTTTCAACTTTGCCAATTTCAGACAGCGATAATGATGGCATAGAAGATAGCCTAGATAATTGTGCGTTTATATCAAACCCAAATCAAGAAGATTCCGATAATGATGGTATTGGAGACGTTTGCGAACTGGATTCTGACAATGACGGCATTATTGACGACTATGACAATTGCCGTTTTATTTCAAACCCCAACCAAGAAGATGACGATAATGATGGGTTTGGTAATGTTTGTGATAATAGCGATTCTACAGTAGCTCTCGCCTATTGTGAAAATGGATTTGCTGATATTTTCCCCTGTAACGACTATGATTTAATGGCTTGGATACCTTTAAGTACATTTGGAGCTACTGCAGGCAATGATTGTTGGGGATGGACAGATTCTACAACTGGAAAAGAATATGCATTGATGGGGACCAATTCCAATACTTCCTTTGTAGACATAACTGACACTGAAAACCCAATTTATTTAGGAAAACTGCCAACAGCTTCAGTAAACAGTTCTTGGCGTGATATTAAAATTTATAATAATTACGCTTTTATAATTGCCGATAATGCCGGAAATCATGGGATGCAAGTATTTAATTTAACTCGTTTACGCAACGTATCCAATCCTCCTGAAACCTTTAATTCAGATGGCAATTATTCTGGTTTTGGAAGTGCACATAATATCGTAATTAATGAATCCACTGGATACGCCTATATTGTTGGCACCACAAAAAGTGGCCCTTTTACCGGCACCACTTTATTCATAAATATTCAAGATCCATCAAATCCCATCTATGAAGGCAATTTCCAACTTGGCGGCTACTCTCATGACGCACAAGTTGTAATTTATAATGGACCAGATACCGACTATACTGGTCGTGAAATTTTTATAGGAAGTAATGAAAACACGGTAATGATTGCAGACGTTACCGATAAAGCCAACCCAACAATTATTCGCACAGTAAATTACAGTAATACAGGATATACCCATCAAGGTTGGTTAACGGCAGACATGAAATATTTCATACTTGGCGATGAAGTTGATGAACTTTCTTTCGGCAATAATACCAGAACCGTAATTTTTGATTTTACAGATTTGGACAATCCCTCTTATAGTTTTGATTATTTAGGACCTACGCTTGCTATAGATCATAATGGATATGTAAATAATAACACTTTTTATCTAGCCAATTATAGAGCTGGAGTCAGAATCATTGATATCACACAAATAGGAAATAAATCAATGACTGAAATTGGTTATTTTGATTCGTATCCGGAAAACAACAATGCCGCCTTTGATGGCGTCTGGAGCGTGTTTCCATTTTTTAAAAGCGGCAATATTATCATTAGTGATATTAATAGAGGCCTATTTGTGATAAGAAAAAGCGGCTCTTAATTAAAAGATTATGTTTCTTAAAATTATAAAAGTGCTCACAGTTAAACTCTTCATTCTTTCATTGCTATGGAGTTGTTCGTCAAACGATGAAACGACGGCAAGCAATACAATAGAAATTGATTTTATTAAAACTTTGGGGGGCTCAAATAATGAAAGTGCAAAATCTATAACCACAACGTCTGATGGAGGCTATGCTATATTGGGCTATACTCAAAGTTTGGATGGCGATGTTATTAATAAGGCCAATAATTCTTATGATTACTGGTTAATTAAGTTTGACCGAAATGATCATTTGCAATGGCAAAAAACGTATGGTGGCTCAGGTGATGATCGCGGTAATGATGTCATTCAAACAAATGACGGTGGTTATGCCATTTTAGGATATAGTCAAAGTAATGATGGTGACGTTAGTGAAAACTTTGGCTTTAGTGATTATTGGATATCCAAATTAGATGCTTCCGGTAATATCCTTTGGAAAAAATCTTTTGGTTATGCCGGTACTGACACAGGTATTTCAATCATAGAAACAAATGATCTTGGTTTCCTTTTAACAGGAGTTCTTGATGTTACCGCTTCAGATGGCAATGGAAATAGTAAAAACACCAAAATTAATCATGCCGGAGGAGATTATTGGGTTATAAAATTAAACACAACAGGTGAGAAACAATGGAGTAAATATTATGGAGGAACTTTTACCGATACACCTTATGATGTCATTGAAACTGAAGATAATGGCTATATCATTGTAGGTTCTTCAGATAGTGCAGATGTTGATATTTCCAATAACCAAGGAACTTATGATTTCTGGGTAATCAAAATTACCAGCACAGGAGCTCTGGTTTGGGAAAAATCATATGGTGGCTCAGAAATTGATGAAGCTTTTGGTATTGCAAAATCCTCTGATGGCAATTTTGTTATGGTGGGCGATACCAGAAGTAATGATAAAGACGTCTTACAAAATAATGGCGCTTCAGATTTATGGGTTATAAAAATTAATCCTTCAGGAAATTTGCTCTGGGAAAAGACGTATGGAGGAACAAGTTTTGACGCAGGTCGTTCCATTTCAAATACATTTGACGGTGGGTTTTTAATATCAGGAAGTTCCAGAAGTTTGGATGGCGATTTAACCACCAATCAAGGACAAAATGACGTTTGGGTTTTAAAAATAGATGCTGGAGGAAACCTCCTTTGGCAAAAGTCTTTTGGTGGGAGCAATATTGATTTTGCTTACGATGCTTTAGAACTTCAGGACAAAAGCTTAATTGTTATTGGTGAATCAAGTAGTTCGGATAAAGATATTATAGAAAACAAGGGGTTTACAGATTTACTAATTGCTAAACTTAAATAATGAAAAAATCAATCATAGTTTACATATTAATTATAATCATAATTGCATGTCAATCAGATAATCAAATAACTAATTCTGAAGCAGCCATAAGTTTTAACTTCAGCCATAATTGGGATGGCACATTAGTTACTAATACAGACTTTAACAAAATACAATATACTAATGCCCATGGTGAATCTTTAAGTATTGAAAAACTGAGATACCTGATTTCAAAAATAACCTTTCACAAATCTAATGGAGAAAAAATAGTTTTAGAAGGATACAACCTAGTAGATGTCACCAATGAATCTAATTTGTCATTTTCTTCAAACACACTTATTCCAACAGGCAATTACAGTAACGTTTCCTTTCTTTTTGGATTTAATAATGAAGCCAATATAAGTGGTGCCTATCCCGATTTAAATTCAGCCTCATGGAATGTTCCAGAAATGTTAGGTGGTGGCTATCACTACATGCAATTAGAAGGGAAGTACATAAATACATTAAGTGAAGAGATTGGATATGCCTGTCATGCTATTAGAGCCGTAGATAATTCAGACCCTAATCATTTAGTTTTTCAAGATACCTTCATTGAAGTTAATTTAGGTTCTGTGACTATTTCCAATGACAGCTCATTTAATATTTCAATGAATATTGCTGAATGGTTTAAAAATCCAAACCTTTGGGATTTAAATACTTTATATAACGCATTAATGCCCAATTTTAATGCACAAGTGAAGCTATATGAAAATGGTCAAGACGTGTTTAGTTTAGAATCTGTTAGCCCATAAAATGATTAAAAAAAAGGTTTTACATAGTCTTCTTTTATTCCTTATAGTTTCATGCTCTAATGAAACTGTTGAGCAGTTCATTTATAAGGCAACACCAGCGCCATTAAATATTCCGCTCCTTTTTGAACAAAACATTTTGGCCCCAATAATTCCTGTTAATAATCCTCAAACAGTTGAAGGCATTGCTTTAGGAAAAAAATTGTTTTTTGATCCTATTTTGTCAGCCAATAATACACAGGCCTGTGCAGATTGCCACACACCGGAAAACGCCTTTACAGATACCAATCGTTTTAGTGAAGGTATTGACGGAATTTTGGGAAACAGAAACTCGATGCCTTTATTTAATTTAGCATGGAATTATGATGAAAAATTCTTTTGGGATGGACGGGTTTTTAGTTTAGAACATCAGGCTTTTGAACCTGTCACTAATCCAATAGAAATGAAAAACACTTGGCAACAGGTCATTGAAAAATTGGAAACAAGTGCAGATTATCCCAAATTATTTAGTGAAGCCTTTGGAACTTCATCAATAGACTCAACCTTAGTCACCAAAGCGATTGCACAATTTGAAAGAACTTTGATTTCTGCCAGTTCCAAATTTGATAAATATCTTTTGGGAGAAGGGACATTAACAGCACAAGAGCTGAATGGGTTCAATGTTTTTATGGACGAAACAAAAGGTGATTGTTTTCATTGTCATGGTAATGCGAATAATCCATTATGGACAGATAATATATTTCATAACAACGGCTTGGATGCTGTGATAACCGATTTGGGATTAGGAAAAGTAACAGGTGATCCGGCCGACAATGGTAAGTTTAAATCACCTTCATTACGCAATCTGGCCTTTACTGCTCCTTATATGCATGATGGCAGATTTACAACCCTTGAAGAAGTCATCAATCATTATAGTGAAGGATTACAAAACTCCCCTACTATTGATCCATTAATGAAAAAGGTTTCACAAGGCGGCGTCCATTTAACTGAGCAAGAAAAAATAGATTTAAAAGCCTTCTTATTATCGCTTAGTGATGAAGTCTTTGTTACTAATCCTGCCTTCTTAAACCAATAAGAAAAACCTATAAAAGCATATGCTAATATAATGTTAGAATGCATGGAAATCCATAACTTATATTGTATATTTGTGGCTTATTTAGAAACCGTCTTAATAAAGACAGTTTACAAATAATTGAAAAACAAAATAAAACTTTTTTAATAATTATGATTAAAGTTTCTGAAACTGCTAAGAAAAAAGTCATCGAACTTATGCAAGAAGACGGTTATAATCCATCAACGGATTACGTGCGTGTTGGTGTAAAAAGCGGTGGTTGTTCTGGTTTATCATACGACTTAAAGTTTGACAAAGAAAATCAAGAAGGCGATAAAGTTTTTGTTGATAATGAGGTGCAAATTATAGTTGATAAAAAAAGCTTTTTATACCTAATTGGGACGACACTTGAATATTCAGGAGGGCTTAATGGAACTGGGTTTGTATTTAATAACCCCAACGCAAATAGAACTTGTGGCTGCGGTGAATCTTTTTCACTTTAAACCATCCATAGAAGAACAAAGACAATGAACAAATATACTGAAGACGATTTAAGAGAAGAACTTAAAACCAAGGAATATGAATACGGATTTTATACTGATATAGAATCTGATACGTTCCCTAATGGTTTAAATGAAGACATTGTTAGAGCTATTTCTCTTAAAAAAGAAGAGCCTCAATGGATGACTGATTGGCGACTTGAAGCGTTTAAAGCTTGGAAAGAAATGACTGAGCCAGAATGGGCAAATGTGCATTATCAAAAACCAGATTTTCAGGCTATTTCTTACTATTCTGCACCAAACAGCAAGCCTAAATACAACAGCCTCGATGAAGTAGACCCGGAATTATTAGCCACTTTTGCAAAGCTGGGCATATCAATTGATGAACAAAAAAAGTTGAGTAATGTTGCTATGGATGTCGTTGTTGATTCCGTTTCAGTTGCTACCACTTTTAAAAAGACTTTAGGAGAAAAAGGCATTATTTTTATGAGTATTTCTGAAGCTATTAAAGAGCATCCGGAATTAGTTAAAAAATACATTGGGACCGTAGTCCCACAAAAAGATAATTTTTATGCAGCCCTTAATAGTGCCGTATTTAGTGACGGGTCTTTTTGTTATATCCCCAAAGGGGTTCGTTGCCCAATGGAACTTTCTACTTATTTCAGAATTAATCAGGCAGGAACAGGTCAGTTTGAAAGAACGCTGGTGATTGCAGATGAAGGGAGTTATGTGAGTTACCTTGAGGGTTGTACGGCTCCAAGTAGAGACGAGAACCAGTTGCACGCTGCCGTAGTTGAGTTGATTGCCCTTAATGATGCTGAAATAAAATATTCAACCGTTCAAAACTGGTATCCAGGAAATGCGGAAGGCAAAGGAGGTGTTTACAATTTTGTAACTAAGCGTGGCCTTTGTGAAACCAATGCAAAAATTTCTTGGACTCAAGTAGAAACTGGTAGTGCGGTAACATGGAAATATCCAAGTTGTGTATTGAAAGGAGATAATTCTATTGGAGAATTTTATTCAATTGCGGTGACTAATAACCATCAACAAGCTGATACCGGAACCAAGATGATTCATTTAGGTAAAAACACCAAATCAACCATCATTTCAAAAGGCATCTCTGCAGGAAAATCTCAAAATAGTTATCGGGGGTTAGTAAAAATAAGTCCGAATGCAGATAATGCCCGTAATTTTTCACAATGTGACAGTTTACTAATGGGTAATGAATGTGGTGCGCATACCTTTCCGTATATTGAAGCAAAAAATAAAACAGCCAGAATTGAACACGAAGCTACCACTAGTAAAATTGGTGAAGACCAAATTTTTTATTGTAACCAACGTGGTATTGATACAGAAAAAGCTATTGCCTTAATTGTGAATGGTTTTAGTAAGGATGTCCTTAATAAGCTACCCATGGAATTTGCTGTGGAGGCACAAAAACTTCTTGAGATAAGCTTAGAAGGATCTGTAGGATAATAAAATAATAAATACAAATAGTCGCGATTTTAAATAATAATATGTTAAAAATTAAGAATTTACACGCAAGCGTTGAAGACAAATCCATTTTAAAAGGTATTAATCTTGAAATAAAACCTGGAGAAGTTCATGCCATCATGGGGCCAAACGGTTCTGGAAAGAGTACGCTGGCATCCGTTATTGCAGGAAAAGAAGATTACGAGGTAACTGATGGAGAGGTTAGTTTTGAAGGAGAAGTTATTAATGACATGGCAGCTGAAGAGCGCGCCCATAAAGGCATTTTTCTATCATTTCAATATCCAGTTGAAATCCCAGGAGTTTCAGTAACAAATTTCATGAAAACAGCCATCAACGAAACGCGTAAAGCGAAAGGACTCGAAGACATGCCTGCTAAAGACATGTTAAAGTTAATTAGAGAAAAAGCGGAGTTATTAGAAATAGACAGAAAATTTTTATCTCGTTCATTAAACGAAGGCTTTTCGGGAGGTGAGAAAAAACGTAATGAAATTTTTCAGATGGCTATGTTAGAACCAAAATTAGCCATATTAGATGAAACGGATTCAGGTCTTGATATTGATGCACTTAGAATTGTTGCTAATGGGGTAAATAAACTTAAAAGTAAGAATAATGCGGTATTAGTTATTACGCATTACCAGCGATTATTAGATTATATAGTTCCTGATTTTGTTCATGTATTGTACAAAGGAAGAATTGTAAAGTCTGGAACCAAAGAATTAGCACATGAGCTTGAAGAAAAAGGTTACGACTGGATTAAAGAAGAAGTTAACGCATAATTAATTTTCAGTTAGAGCGGCAAAACCACTTTGAACTAACAATTAAAAAATGGATTTAAAAGAAAAATTAATATCATCCTTTTGGGCATTTGAAAACCATCAAGACGAAGATGCTTATTTACATAAAATAAGAACCGAAGCCATCAAAACATTTGAAGACAATGGCTTTCCTTCAAAAAAAGAAGAAGCCTGGAAATACACTTCCTTAAACAGTGTTTTAAAAAATGATTTTAGTGTGTTCCCAAAACAGGAAAATGCCATTGAATATAATGATGTTAAGAAATATTTTATTCATGACATCGACACTTATAAAATTGTGTTTATTGACGGAAAATATTCTTCACACCTCTCACAAACAACACATGATGGTATGGACATTTGTTTAATGTCATCGGCATTATCAAAACCTAAATACCGAATTTTAATTGAGAATTATTTTAATAAAATTGCTAAGAACGACAGTTTAACGTCATTAAATACGGCGTTTTCAAGTGAAGGCGCTTACATTCATATTCCTAAAAATAAAATGGTTGCAAAACCAATTCAAATCATCCATTTTTCCACAGGAAATGAATCAGCAATTATGTTACAACCGCGTAATTTAATTGTAGTTGACGAAAATTCGCATTTACAAATTATTGAAAGACATCAAAGCTTAACTGATAACCCTGTTTTAACCAATAGCGTTACAGAGTTATTTGTCAACAAGCGCGCTATTGTTGATTATTATAAAGTGCAAAATGATGATTCAAACGCCTCGTTAATTGACAACTCATATATCAATCAAAAACAAGAAAGTATATGTTCTGTTCATACGTTTTCATTTGGCGGGAAATTAACTCGAAATAATCTTAATTTCTATCAACATGGAGAACGTATAAACTCCATTTTAAAAGGCATCACTATTATTGGTGATAAGCAGCATGTTGACCATAATACCTTAGTGCATCATACAGAACCAAATTGTGAAAGTCATCAGGATTACAAAGGTGTTTTTGGCGAAAATTCTACAGGTGTTTTCAACGGAAAAATAATTGTCAATAAAGAAGCTCAAAAAACCAATGCCTTTCAATCTAATAAAAACATTTTAATTAGCGATAAAGCAACTATTAACACTAAACCACAATTAGAAATTTTTGCTGATGATGTGAAGTGCTCACATGGTTGTACCATAGGTCAATTAGACGAAAGCGCGCTGTTTTATTTACGTTCAAGAGGGATTCCTGAAAAAGAAGCGAAGGCATTACTTATGTATGCGTTTAGTAATAACGTGTTAAGCTCCGTGCGAATTCCTGAAATTAAACAGCGTATCAATAAAATTATAGCTAATAAATTAGGTGTTGATATTGGTTTTGATTTATAATATTATTTAAAAGCTATTTCCCGCTATTCGCTCTATCTTTTTTAAATTAATAATGTAAAAAAGGATGCCGCTACTATCGGGGCTATTTTAAAAAACAACTATGTTTAACGTAGAAGATATAAGAAAAGATTTTCCAATACTTTCAAGACAAGTCAACGGAAAACCTTTGGTGTATTTTGATAATGCAGCTACTTCTCAAACACCTCAACAGGTCATTGATGTTATTGTAGATTATTATTCAAATTACAATGCCAATATTCATCGTGGCGTACATGCATTAAGTCAAGAAGCTACTGATAAATACGAGCAAGCTCGACATATTATTCAAAAGCATTTTAATGCCAGGTTTGCACATGAAATTATTTTTACCTCAGGCACGACGCATAGTATCAACTTAGTAGCCAATGGTTTTTCATCCATCTTAAATAAAGGAGATGAAATTATTGTATCTGCCTTAGAGCATCACAGCAATATTGTACCATGGCAAATGCTTTGTGAACGTACTGGAGCCATTTTAAAAGTGATTCCAATGAATCAAGAGGGTGAATTAATTATGTCTGAGTATGATAAGCTTATTTCCAATAACACTAAATTGGTTTTTGTAAATCACATTTCAAATGCCTTAGGCACTATAAATCCTATTGAATACATTATTGAAAAAGCACATCAGGTTGGTGCCGCGGTATTAATTGATGGCGCTCAAGCGTGTCCGCATTTAAAACCAGATGTTCAAGCTTTAGATGTTGATTTTTATGTAGCTTCAGCGCATAAAATGTGTGGCCCAACAGGTGAAGGCATGCTTTACGGTAAAGAAGCCTGGCTTAAAAAATTACCACCATATCAAGGAGGTGGTGAAATGATAGCTGAAGTTACTTTTGAGAAAACCACGTATGCCGAATTACCTCATAAATTTGAGGCAGGAACCCCAAATATTTGTGGCGGTATTGCCTTTGGTGCAGCCATAGACTATATGAACGCTATTGGATTTGACGCCATTTCTAAATATGAGCATGAGCTTTTAGAATATGCTACACAAAAATTACTTGAAATAGAAGGCTTAAAAATTTACGGCACTTCAAAAAATAAAACATCTGTAATTTCTTTTAACCTAAAAGGTATTCATCCATATGATGTAGGCACTATTCTTGACAAAATGGGAATTGCGGTGAGAACCGGCCATCATTGTGCGCAACCCATTATGGATTATTATAAAATTCCGGGCACCGTAAGAGCCTCTTTCGCTTTTTATAATACCAAAACAGAAATTGATAGTTTAGTTGCAGCAGTAAAGAAAGCGCGACTCATGCTTTCTTAAGTCTACCCTTACTTTTTTTTAGGCTTTACAATAAATAAAATTTTGTTATTTAGTTAACAGAAAAATACTTTTTGTCGAATATTTAACAAAATTTATTAACAAATGATAAGAAGTTTAAAAATATTTTATATTTTCCTCAACACTAATCCTTAATTAACAACTATTATGAAAAAATTATTTTTTGGTTTGGCTTCAATAGCCTTATTATTTTCGGCATGTAACAACGATACAAAAGAGATTACTCTAGATCAAGAAATTGACATGAGCGATTTTTACGTTTACACGGATTCTGCTGATGACTTAGCTAATAAGCAAAATACAGGCAAGGACATTAATAAAACTTGCGGAACCATGTCCAATTTAAACAGATTATTAGCCGAAAATCCAGGATTAGAGAAAAAAATGTTTGACATTGAATATAAAACTAGACAATATATAGCTGCAAAAGGAAATAGCTCAGGTAAAGGAAAACCAGGCGGAGGTTCAGGAGGTGGTGGTGAAACTGATATTGATGTTTTACCAATACAAGATAATTTAAATATTGTGATTCCTGTTTATTTTCATATAGTTTTACAAAATGCTAATGATGTTAGCGATGCACAAATTCAATCACAATTAAGAGTCCTTAATGATGATTTTAGTAAAACAAATACAAACCTATTACCTTCAGGAGCCACTAATTTTATAAATGATGCTACCAACACAGGTATTAGTTTCTCTCTAGCAGGCATTGCAAGACATAACGATAATACTTCTTCTTGGGGAAGTAATGACGCTGTAAAAAATGCTTATCCACCTGTCTCCCCTTCAACACAACTAAATATTTGGGTTTGTAATTTAGGTGGTGGTCTTTTAGGATATGCGCAATTTCCAGGTGGTAACCCAAGCACTGATGGGGTTGTCATACTTTACTCAAGTTTACCAGGTGGTTCTGCATCCAATTATAACTTAGGAAGAACGGCAAGTCATGAGGTAGGACATTATTTAAATTTAAGACATATTTGGGGTGATGGCAGATGCCGTCAGGATGATTTTGTTGAAGACACTCCAACATCAGATGGTCCAAATTATGGATGTCCAGCATATCCAACAGTAAACTGTAGTTCCACAGATATGACCATGAATTATATGGACTATACATATGATTCATGTATGTATATGTTTACCGATGGGCAACGAAATAGAATGAGAGCTATTTTTGCCGCTGGAGGTTCTAGAGAAAGTATGATACCATAATAAATATTTTTTGATTTTTTTTTAAAGACGCCAACTTTGGCGTCTTTTTTGTATTTTAAAATGAAAAATAAAAACAATGAAATTAATTGTCATCCTATTCAGTATTCTTTCAATAAAAGGATGCTGTAATTCACCCAAAACCGTAGCTGTTTCTCAAAGTGAGAGCGTACCTCAATTAGAATTAAATGGACCCTATACTATTATTTCTATATTTAATGAAGATGTAGCCATTTATAATTTAGAGGTAGATTTTAATGCTGCGGAAAAAAGAATTACTGGTTTTTCTGGCTGTAATCGTTTTTTTGGAAATTATACACTCAGTGATTCTACTATTACGTTTGGCCCACAAGGTTCTACAAAAATGTATTGTGATGACGATGCCAATACTATTGAAACTAAATTGTATGAGGCCTTTTTAAAAATTAATCGTTTAAATTTTAACCATTCAAGTTTAGAGTTTATGAGTGGTAATAGCCAAGTTTTAAAAATGATAAAGAAACCTCAGGAAATGATATCATTTTTTGAATACTCAACCGTTTCAAGAGGGACCTATAAACTCATCACTATAAATAAGAAACAAATCTCAATAATCAGCAAGCGCGATGCAACACCCATTATTAAGCGATGTTCCGAGCTTGAATGGGGAAAACTTATTGATGCCGTTAAAACACTAAACATTGAGAATATCTCCAATTTAAAGGCGCCTTCTGAAAAACGTTTATTTGATGGTGCATTAATTGCCAATTTAACTATTCAATATAACGGTGAGACCTATGAATCTGCAAGTTTTGATCATGGAAACCCTCCAGCAGAAATTGAACGTATTGTTAAGGAAATCTTATCAATTTCAGAAAATATTGAATAGAAACATTTCTTATTGTATTTTTGCTTAAAATAAACGCTGTGAGTATTAACGATATACAAAATGAAATTATTGACGAATTCTCAATGTTTGAAGATTGGGAAGAACGCTATCAATATATGATCGATCTTGGTAAAGATTTACCCTTAATTGAGGACCAATTTAAAACAGATTCTAATATTATAAAAGGCTGTCAAAGTAAAGTATGGGTTCATGCCGAATTAAAAGATGACAAAATATTTTTTACAGCAGATAGTGACGCCATTATTACAAAAGGGATTATAGCAATTTTAATTAGAGTATTTTCAAACCAAAGACCAAAAGATATCATAGAATCTAACACAGACTTTATTGAAAAAATTGGTTTAAAAGAGCATTTATCTCCAACAAGAGCTAATGGCTTGGTAAGTATGATTAAACAGTTAAAAATGTATGCTATAGCATACCAAACACAATTAAATTAATATGAGCGACATAAAAATAGATACTTCAAAATTAGGTGAAAAAATTGTAGGCGTTTTAAAAACCATCTATGATCCTGAAATCCCTGTGGATATTTATGAATTAGGATTGATTTACGACGTATTTGTCAACGAAGATTATGACGTTAAAATCTTAATGACTTTAACTACACCAAACTGTCCGGTAGCTGAAACTTTGCCCCTAGAGGTTGAAGAAAAAGTCAAATCTTTGAACGATGTGAAAAGTGCTGAAGTTGAAATTACCTTTGATCCGCCTTGGACCCATGAATTAATGAGTGAAGAAGCGAAGTTAGAACTTGGGATGCTTTAATTATATCCTTTCATTTTTATGCAAGACGAAATTATCAATCGCGTATCGAATAGCAAATTAGTAACCATTAACCTTGAAGATTATTATCCTCAAGGGAAACGTGTTTTGTTCGATATTAAGGATTGGCTTTTTGAAGGTTTTGTATTACGTGAAAAAGATTTTAGAGAAAAGGCACAACAATTTGACTGGTCTCAATTTAAAGATCATTATGTGGCATTAACCTGCAGCAGTGATGCCATTATACCTGCTTGGGCGTTTATTTTATTGAACATCCATTTAGACCCTTTTGTAAAAAAAACCGTGATTGGTAATCTTGAATTACTTGAAACCTCCATATATCAAGATGTATTAAACACTTTAGACATTTCTGAATTTTCTAATAAACCTATTATTATAAAAGGTTGCTCTAAAAAGCCAGTACCTCAAAATGCCTACATTATGCTGGCCAGTAAACTTAAACCAATTGCTCAGTCTATTATGTACG
Source organism: Flavobacteriales bacterium (assembly GCA_024643405.1). Taxonomy (GTDB): domain Bacteria; phylum Bacteroidota; class Bacteroidia; order Flavobacteriales; family Flavobacteriaceae; genus Yeosuana. The sequence continues at coordinate 55,040 of JAHENA010000006.1, forward strand.
GAGAAGCCTGTTCTTCAGTGCCTTTATACAAGAAAAAATAGAAATACAAATTGTTATTTTATATATTTGAGCCTTAAAAAATAAAAAAATGAATAGAAAATTACTTTTTTTAGTCGTTTTACTTTGTGGCATAGTCACTGTCAATGCACAAACAAAACAAGAGCTAGAAACTCAAAAAGCAGAAAAACAAGCTGAGGCAGATAAGTACAAAAAGGAAGCTGACGCCATTCAAAACCAAATTGATGCCCTTCCTGGTTGGAGAGTCGGCGCTTTTGGAACCATTGGTGGAAGTTTATCAAACTTTACCAATTGGTATTCGCAGGGTAAACCAAATAATACCTCGGGTAATGTAGGTTTTACTATTAATGGGCATGCTAATTTAATTCAGGAAAAATTCTTTTGGAGAAACTCATTAACAACCAACTTAAATTGGGTAAAATTAGACGATAGAGATAATCCAACAGACGATAGCAGTTTTAGCCCAACAACAGATGTCTTTTCTGTTTCCTCTTTATATGGAAGAAAAATCACAAAAAACTTTGCGGCTTCAGGTTTAATGGAATACAGAACGACCCTTCTTGACAACTTCAATGATCCTGGGTATTTAGATTTAGGTATTGGTGTCACCTGGACTCCAATCGAAAACTTAATTGTTGTCATTCATCCTTTAAACTACAACTTTGTATTTAGTTCTGGAGATACCGTTTTTGAATCCTCTTTAGGAGCAAAAATTGTTGCAGATTATACCAGACAAATAGGTGCTATTAATTTAAAATCTAACTTGTCTATGTTTCAAAGTTATAAAAGTGCAAACTATTCAAACTGGACATGGACGAACTCATTTGGGTATACCTTATGGAAAATGATTGGTGTTGGTTTTGATTTTGGCCTAAGAAGTAATAAGCAAGAAGCACTTGATTATGCCTTAAATACCATTGGTGATACAAATGCCACTTTTGATAATGTCAGCAACGATTTACAAACCTATTATACTGTTGGTTTAAGCTATAAATTTTAAATAAAACCTATATAATAATAAAAAAAGAGCTTCTTTAAGTGAAGCTCTTTTTTTATACGTGATTTTCATCATAATCTGGATACAGAAAATGATTATATGGAAATCGTGTAATATGAATTTGCCTTACTTCTTCATAAACTCGCTTTTTAAAATCTTCTAAGTTTTCTTTATTTAATGCTGATATAAACAGGGCATTATTACCTAATTTACTCATCCAAGTCTTTTTCCATTCTTCCAAAGAATAATGTATTTTAGTCCGCTCAGTTTCTAAATCATCATCACTTAAAGGTTCTGGTTTATAAGCATCTATTTTGTTGAAAACCATAATAGTAGGCTTGTCTGCACTTTTGATTTCTCCTAGTATTTTATGCACAGAATCTATATGCTCCTCAAAATTTGGGTGTGAAATATCTACCACATGCAACAACAAATCAGCTTCTCTAACTTCATCTAAGGTGCTTTTAAAGCTTTCGACCAATTGGGTTGGTAATTTTCTTATAAACCCCACCGTATCTGATAGTAAAAAAGGTAGATTTTGAATCACTACTTTTCGCACCGTTGTGTCAAGTGTTGCGAATAATTTGTTTTCAGCAAAAACATCACTTTTACTAATCACATTCATCAAGGTTGATTTACCAACATTAGTATAGCCAACAAGAGCAACCCGAACCATGGCACCACGATTTCCTCTTTGAACAGACATTTGCTTATCAATGGTCTTGATCTTTTCTTTAAGTAACGTTATTTTTTCTCTCACTATACGTCTATCCGTTTCAATTTCTGTTTCTCCAGGTCCTCTCATACCAATGCCTCCCTTTTGTCTCTCAAGGTGTGTCCACATACCCCGTAAGCGAGGTAATAAATATTCGCATTGCGCTAATTCAACCTGAGTTCGGGCATAACTGGTTTGTGCACGTTGTGCAAAAATATCAAGAATTAAATTCGTCCTATCAAGTACTTTACAGTTAAGAATTTTACTAATATTTCGTTCCTGAGCCGATGACAATTCATCATCAAAAATGGCAGTTCCAATATTATTTTCTGTGATAAAACGTTCAACTTCTTCAATTTTACCCGTACCTATAAAGGTTTTAGGATTGGGCATTTCCATTTTTTGAGTAAACCGCTTCACCACCTCTCCTCCCGCGGTAAAAGTTAAAAACTCAAGTTCATCCAAATATTCTTTAGATTTTACTTCATCTTGGTCTTTAGTAACAATTCCCACCAATACAGCCCTTTCTAAGGTTATATTTTTTGATTCTATCATAAATTGAAATATTGTACAAAGTTACGTAATTGCAACCATTTTAATTTTTATATTTTTAGTGATCTAATTTGAATTTATGAACGATTTTATTGGAAAAACCGAATCTAAACACCTTAATCATACTATTGCATTTTACAATCTCGAAAATCTTTTTGATATCTCTGACGATCCAAAAACTAATGATAACGATTTTTTACCTACAAATACAAAAAAATGGACCACCAAACGCTACACAGATAAACTTAGAAAATTAGGTTTTGCCATTTCAAATATTGGGCTTAAAGAAACTGATAAGCATCCTGCCATCATTGGATTAGCTGAAATTGAAAATGACACCGTTTTAAAAGATCTTATTGCGTCAAAACACTTGAGTGACTGCAATTACAGCTATGTGCATTACGACTCATTAGATGAGCGCGGAATTGATGTGGCCTTATTATATGATTCCACTTGTTTTAAAGTTACAAATAGTGAAACGTTTTCGATTCTTTTAACTAATCAAGAAGGGTTACCCGATTTTACCAGAGACATCCTTTTAGTAACCGGTTTTTTAGAAAATGAAGAAATTCAAGTGATTGTAAATCACTGGTCATCAAGACGTGAAGGTGAAAATGAAACAGAGTTTAAACGCATAGCCGCTTCTAATAAAGTAAGTGAGATTATTGATACCTTAAAAGCAAAAAATAATAATGTAAAAATTATGGTTATAGGAGATTTTAATGATGATCCAACTAATAATAGCATTATGCAATTAGTAGAAAATCAAGATTTATTTAACCCAATGCAATCATTACTTTCCTACTCAAGAGGCTCCACCTCTCACAATTTTAAATGGAATTTATTTGATCAAATAATGTTTACAAAAAATTTCTTTCAAACGGTTCCAAACACCTTTAGTTTCTCAGAAGCTAATATTTTTGATGATGATTTTTTAAAACTTTTTAATGGCAAATATAAGGGCAAACCCTTTAGAACTTATCTAGGTAAAAAATACCAAGGAGGCTACAGCGACCACTTTCCTGTTTATGCTATTCTTCAAAAGAATTATTAAAAAAAAGACCTCAGAAAAGAGGTCTTTTTTTTATTCTTATTTAAAAATCTAATTAATTACCTGTTACTTTTACATCATCAACTTGGAATGTTGTAGTGATGCCTGTACTTGAACCTAAATATTTAAAGGCAACATACATATTTCCTTCTAAACAAGAAACATTTATTGGCCCAGAATTAGTAAACGTTGTTCCATATCCTGACGTTGGTCCTTGCGGTAAAATGGCATCAACAGATAACCAAGTTGCATTAGAAATATCTGCTGAATTTCCAGTAAAGTCTGTTGAAACATAAACACTTAAGGCATCTCCGTTATAGTAACCAACATTAGTTTTAAAAGTTAATTGCTCTGAGGTTGTAGCATCCAAATTAATGGCAGGAGTGATTAACCAAACTTCATATGGGTTTTCATTTGAATTATAGGCCGTTGTCTGCATATAACTATTTCCACTGAAACTTCTTAAAGAATATTTATAGGTTCCTGCATTTGCATTAATATTTATCCAGCCTTCTGAAGTCAAAATGGCCTCCGTAGTACCTTCAAAGTTTTCATCAAAGATGACTTGGCTTCCACCAGAAGTACCTGTACATTCCAATAATGGTGGATCACATCGCTCACCATTAAAATCTATGTCGTTTGTATCTCTTATAAACAACTGATAATCTGAATTATATTTACTAAAAACAGCCACTATAGAACCACTTCCAGTTGGAAATAATTCATTTTTAAAAGCTGCAAATCCACTATTTCTAATAATTGTGCTGGAATCATCGTCACAATTCTTTAAGTTTCTGTTCACAGTAAAAGTATCTGAAGCATTAGCATATGGTAAACCAACCTCAGGCAAACTTAATTGCATATTATCAATTTGGACCAACATGTTAATATAGTTATCACTAAAATCATCAGGAGTAATTACTTTAGGAATCATTGCTGCTATTTCTCCTGATCTTACAACATAATTTTTGTAATTGGTTGCAGAAATTCTGCCTACAGAGGTTCCTTGAATCGCCCCAATATGGAGTACTCCATTCAAATTATCCATACCAAGACCATTCAGTTTAACATAAACTTTTCTTCCCGGTTTGTATTGTGCATATAAGGCTGTGACGTCAATATCTAACTGAACAGCTGCCGTAGGATTTTCAGGAGCATCTTGCAGTATTAACACTTTATAGAAATTACCTGCTTCATCATTCGATACAACATACCCTTCCATAATTAATTCTCCTCCATTACTGGCTGCAGTAAAATCCACTAAACTACCAGAATACATTGACTTTATAATGCTTATGGTAGTATTAGCTTCAATGTTCGGTTCTGTAACTTCAACACTTGGTATATCATAGTCATCATCTTGAACACATGATATAACAGCAAATACCGCTATAAACAAAAGTGTTAATGGTAAAAATTTCATTGTTTTCATAAGTTGTGATATTATATTTTTCATTTTTTTAAAATCTAAAGTAAACATTAACAAAATAAGTAGTTCCTCTGCCATACCAATATTTTGAACCAAATACGGGTGTGTCATTACTTACATCATCTCTTAATTGTCTGTAATTAGCATTTCTGCCTTGCTCAAAACCACCTGTTCTATATTCCTTGTCTAACAGGTTATTAACACTCGCAAAAAAGCCAATATAGTAATCATCTATTTTCCATGATTTTCCACCAATAAGATTGACGCTCATATAACTATCAAATTTCTCCTGTTTTAATAATTCTCTTGCCAATTCAGGATCGTAGTCATTAAACGGCAATCCATCGGCATCCTGATAGAAATTCTTCGTTCTTGTTAACGGACTTATATCAATGTATGTATCATCAAAAAAGTTTGCGGTTGCACCAATCCACCAGTAATCCGGATCACGGTATTCAAACCCAACTGAATAGGCTTTTTGTGGACCTCCGGCTATTTTATAATTTTTTAAAGTAGATTCACCAAAATCAACTCTTCCTGTTTCAAAATCAGAAGATGTTAAATACAAATTGGGGTCGTTATCATACGTATATTGGCCTACTGCAGCGGCCCCTTTAAGTGAGATTGTAGGCGTAACCTGAGCTTCTATACCAAATTCAGCTCCAATTTGTTTTTTATCTATTCCTTGCAGAATCTCCTGAACAAATGCTGTATTATCACCTCCTACACCATCAGCATAATAAAACGAAATTTCATTGGCATCTTCAATTTTTGAATAGTAACCAGTTAATTTGGCTTTAACTATTGGAGAACGGAAAATATAACTAGCATCAACGGTACTCATTTTCTCTTCTGTAATACCAATTACTATATTATGATTTTCTCTTGAATTTGAAAACGTGTTTCTTAAGTCTGGAGCCTTTGTTAAATATCCGGCATTAAAATCAAACAAATGTTTTCCTGAAAGCTTATAAGTAAATCCGGCTTTACCACCAATCCCAGAAAAAGACAACTTCTCGCCTTTGCCGTATGAATTATCTGGATAAGCCCCGTTTTTGTATAATCCTTCTCTTTGATATTGTGTGTTTGAGAACGTTGCAGAAGCATAAAAATCAATTTTATTGTATTTAAACTGACCTTGCACAAACCCTGAAACTATATCAGAATACAAATTATAATTATATCTGAATTTTTCACCTTCTCCAACAATTCTGTTTGGATTGAGCTCATCAAATTGAAATCCGTCAAATGAATCTACATTTAAATAGCCATTCCCACCAAGTAAGTCAAGAATTTTAGCAAAGTTCTTAGAGGTTAATTTACTATAATTTAATGACCCATTTATAGTGATATGGTCATTTAAATAAGACGTTAAAATAGTATTTGCAGTAAACTGATTATCATCATTTCTATCTTCAAATAGAATATAAGTTGAATAATTTTCAACATTTTCCAAATTAGTTAAATACATACTATTCCAATCAATTTGACCGTCATTTAAAAACTGCTGTTCATTTAAATAGGCTTGCTCATAATTTGGTCCGGCAGCAGGCGTTAGCCAATAACTAGGTAATTTTTGGTAATACGTTGGACTTGGATTAGACCCTCCACCAACTGGAATACCATCACTGTTTAATCTTTGACCATTAAAATCAAGTCTGCTATTACCAATTTTTCCAAATTGATAAGCCACATTTGTATTTAAGTTTGTCTTTTCAGAAATATCCCAAAAATGATTTAAGGTCAATATAGGTTCATTAACTTCCTTAATACGAGAATTGCGCTTTTCACCATCTTGCCATCCCCAATATTCATTATATTTTATGCCTTTTAAATCATAGACTTCCTGTGTATTAGGTGATGATTTTCCCCTTCTATTTGGTGTGTAAATTGAAGTAAAATTGATACTGTGTTTCTTACCCAATTTTTTCTCAATAGAAGCAAAAAATGAATTAGCATCATAAAGTGTTGCATCTTGAAAACCTTCATTTCCCCAACGTCTTGACAACATAAATACCATTGACCAGCCGCCTTTCATTTCACCAGTGGCATAACTCGCCATTAATCTATTGGTATAACTTCTATTGGATGATGAATATGTAACTCTACCGCCACTTTGATATTGAGACGCTCTTACATTAATATTGGTGCTTCCCAAAAATCCACCAAAATTATAACTTGACGGTTGTAGCCCGACTGCCAACTCCTGGTTTCTTAAAACATCATTTAATCCGCCCCAATCACTCCATTGTGGCCTACCATTATATAATTTATTCATTTCAACACCGTTAATAAGCACAGTACCATATTTAGAATCCAATCCTCGAACATTAAAAAATGAGGAGCTAAACTCAAAAGCCGCTGTACGCTGAAATACATCTAAAGATGAAGACAATAATCCGGAAATATTGTCTGAACCACTTGTGTCATCATTAAGTTCATCGTCTGATAAAGTAATTGTAAATAAATCTTCAGCACTTGTCATCTCAAGTTCTAATGTCATATCTGTTATATTAACAGTTTGACCTTCATTAACTACTATAGGATATCTTTTTAAGGCGTATCCTTCTTTAAATATTTTTAATACCTGTTCTCCTAAAGGAACATTATTAGAAAATTTAAATTCCCCTAATTCATTAGTTTTAGTAGTTTGATTTGTTTCTTCAATAGTAATAGTCACCTTAGAGACGGGCTCAAAAGTAACAGCATCCTTAACGCTCCCTTTAATCATTGTTTGTTGCGCATAGGTTGTGAAAATTGAAAAAATTCCGAATAAAAAAATAAGTAACTTTTTTTTCATACTTGAATTTATATTTTAAGGAATAATATGAGTTAAATAAATATTATTTAAGCTATACAAATTTACATTATTTATAATAAATATCTACTTTTGGAATACGTTTTGTAATGAAAATATCGTTAACCTAACATATCTCTAATGAGAATTTTAAAACACCTTTGCTTTGTACTAATAGTTTGTGTAATCTCACATGTTAATGCACAAGAAAAAAAGACTTATAAAATCCATACAGTCGCTTTTTATAATTTGGAAAATTTATTTGATACTATAAATGACCCTATCAAATTTGATGAAGCCAGCCCTATGATGGAATTAAAAACCAATCGTTCTGCTGTATACAAAAAGAAAGTTCAGAATATGGCCAGTGTGATAGCTCAAATAGGTTTTGACGGGGCCCATAATTCTCCGGCCCTAATTGGCGTTTCAGAGGTTGAAAACAGAGAGGTTCTTGAAGATGTAGTGAATGATTCTTCATTAATCTCTAAAGATTATGGCATCATTCATTACCATTCTCCTGATGCCCGTGGTATTGATGTTGCTTTGCTTTATCAAAAACAATTATTTACGCCTATTTCAACCAGCAGTCATGAACTTAAAATATTTGATGACCTTTCAAATAAGCGCGTTTATACAAGAGATCAGCTTTTAGTGAGCGGTAACTTAGATGGTGAACTTATTCATGTCATTGTCAATCACTGGCCTTCAAGAAGTGGTGGTGAAGCTAGAAGTAGACCAAAAAGAGTGGCCGCCGCCAAACTAACTAAGCATTTAGTAGATTCGCTCCAAATAATAGACCCTTACGCCAAAGTATTTATTATGGGAGATTTAAATGATGACCCTACTAATGCTAGTATTAAAGATGTTTTAAAAGCTCAAAAAGACAAAGAAAAAGTGGACTTAAAAGGTATTTATAACCCTTATGAATCTATGTTTAAAAATGGCATTGGTACCACCGCTTACAGAGATGCCTGGAGTTTGTTTGACCAGATTATGATAACAGAACCTTTACTTGAGAAAGATTTTTCTACCTATAGATTTTATAAAGCAGGTATTTTTAACGAAAACTTTTTAACTCAAAAAAGTGGCCGTTTTAAAGGATACCCTTTTAGAAGTTTTGGTTATAGTGGGTTTACTGATGGATACAGCGATCACTTCCCAGTATATGTTTATGTGGTTAAAGAAGTTGAAAATTAGATTATTCTATATATAAATAAAAAAGGCGACACTTACATGTCGCCTTTTTTATTTAATTAGGCCAAACAGCCCATGGAATTCTTGATAAAAATAATACCAGTGCTATAGTATAAAAAATAGCTATTGTTTTCAGTTTATATTTTGAGGTTAATTTCTTTTTATGTTTAGAATAACCAATGGTTATTAAAGTAACGGCTATAATATTGATTAAAGGATGTTCCACCAAATACAACCTGTGAACAGCATCTTTCATGATACCCCCCATGCCAAGTTCACCAAATAACTCCATTCTTGGAGATACAAAATAAAGTAACATCCCTATCAACAATTGAATATGTGATACTATTAGAGTAAATAAAGATATTCTAAAATCTTTCGCTTCATATTCTTTATCTCTTAAAGATTTCAAAATAGCATTTATACTAGCTATTATTAATACCAAAAGCACTAAGTAAGCCCAGTAAGAGTGAATTAATTTTACGGTGTTATACATGATAAATTCAATTAATTATTGGTTTGTTGCAAATGTAATAATAATAAAAGGTTTCTAAAATATTTTATTTAACCTTAAACAATTTATAAACCTCATTAAAAAAAGACATAAAAAAAACCCACCTTGCTTAAAGTGGGTTTTTTTATTTAAATTATATTTTTATTGGTAAACCCAAACACCTCCAGTTTTAATAACATCTTTGATTTCATTAGAAGTAGAGCCATTATAAATAACATAAATAAGTGTGTATTTTTGTCCTTCTTCAGCATTAGGATTCATATCATCTAATAACGCATTAAAAGCTTCTAGAAGCATCTCGTCACTCCAATAATTCCCACTTCCAGATCTTCTATCAAAACTTCCATAGTTACCATAATTTGCGGCTGGCCCTGGATAAATAGTTATAAAAGCATTAGAAATAAAGGTAACATCGGCACCTGTGAATGTGTAACGAATGGTATTATCAGGAACCCATTGTCCATCGTTAAAACCAAACTGTAAGGAAGTAGCTATGGTTGATTGATAAGCCATCCATTTTCCATCCATAAAGGTAAAACGATTTCCTCTTGTTCCTGGCCCACTTGAACTAGAAACATATTTATACCCTAAATCCAACACATCATCTTCTTGCGCATATGGATATTTTAACGTTAAGAATGTTGTTAAATAATTATCAGGAGAAATTGAACTTCCAAAATTTGGAATACCCATTGAAGCAAAATCTTCATCAGTTATTGCATAAAACTGATTAGATGGGGTTCCCCAAGCTGTGCCATTAAATTCATAGAATTTTTCTCCTGCAGTTTTGTCTCCTATTATCTCATCTGGTAAAACCGCATTGCTCATAATAGATGACCAAGTGTTCGCAACACGTATTCCATCTAAAGATCCAGTAGGTCCACCACCGCCTTGACGAACTCCAATTTTTTGTACTACTAAGCCAGGATTTCCAGTATTTGTAGCTTCTGGTGTTGTTGGTTCAGAAGCCGTAGGAGATGTTAGTACATATAAATTAGATACACCTGTTTCAATATTATACGATGCTACAAGTAAGTATGTAGTATCAAGATTAAAAGCGGTAGTCCCATAAGTTAATGTACTTGAACTAGCACCAATTCCAAATAACATTTTTCCTGAGCCATCATCCTTAACTCCAACTCTAGCGGAATAACCAAAAGTATCATCCATAAAATGGAAAAAATAAGTTCCTGTACTTACGGCGCTAAAATTCACTAAAGCACTTGAATACATAGTTCCTGCAGAAACTGGTGTAAATATACTATTGACATCTTCAGAACCTGATCCAGAAATAGTAATAGAACCTCCTATATCTGTTGAAGGATAGTTTGTCATTGACAAACTTGAAGCAGCATATCCAACAAATGGTGCAGCACCTGAATGCCCTGTCCAATTAGTTGTAATAGTAGTTAAATCTCCGGCTGTTGCACCATAATCAAAGTTTTCTTCTAATGAAACTGTAGGAGTCACAATAATAAAATCTCCGGTATATTGAAAATACTTGGCCAATCTATAATCTCCTTCTTTAGCATTACTTACATTAGCTGCAAGAATATCAGCTAAATAATCTTCAGGATTTGCATCAAAGTTAAAACCTAGACCATCGCTTCCGCTGAAAGTATAATCTTCTTGATCTAAATTATAATCTCTTATATCAAAGGCATTGCCTATATATAAATTAAAACCAACTAAAACAGACGACCCTTGACCCCATTTTGGGTAAATACTAGACAAGAAATCTGGCAATAGACTTTTAGCCTCATCTAATGAGTTAAAACTACCATAAGTTAATCCTAAATCATCGTAATCATCAGCCGTTAAAGTATAGTTATCACTATCAACAACAATAATGCGTTCTTTATTTCCGTCAATTTCATTATTAATATCTTCAATAGGGTCACAACCAACGAACATTGTCCCTAAGATTACAAATAAATAAATTATTTTTTTCATGTTTCTTTTTTTTTAAAATTTAAGTTTTGCTCCAACACTAAATGTTCTTCCAAAACCATAATATACATTTGCCCCCAAAGCAGTCTGATTTATATCAAATGCATCTGCAATATAATGTGTATTGAAAATATTTTCTAATCTACCTATTAGTGTAGCATCAAAAGGTCCAAATTTAAAATTATGGCTCACTACAGCGTCAAATACACCGTATGCAGGCACTTTCCATGCTTCTGGTAAGACAGTACCTCTTCCGCTAGGATCAAACTGAGAATATAAATCAGCAAAATAGTTATAATCTAAAGACAATCTTGTTTCTTCACCAACATTATAATCAAACCCTAAAGCCATAGTAGTTTGGGCCGCATCACCAACATGCAGATCTTTAATAAATAAATCTACCGTACGAATTAATACATTATTTTCATCAAAAATTTGAACATTTTCTACATTATTTTCCCATCTCCAGTCACCTAGTGATACCATTCCATTTAATTTGAATTTTCTAGAAGCTCTATATGAAAAATCAATCTCAATCCCTTGGTGAAGGGCATTAACTCCTAAAATATTGGCAAATGCAAATGTTCCATCAGGTTGTGTATATCTGTAACTTTGAGACCTGTCTTTCCAACCTGTTCTGTATAAATTCACGTTAGCAGAAAGTTTATCACTTCTATAGCCATAACCCACTTCAAAACTCAAAATCTTTTGATTTGGTGCATCGGCATTAATAGCGGTGTTATTATTACTTGAAAAAACTGTATTAAAAAACGGAGCCTTTTCAAAATAACCGGCATTAACAAATATATTGTTTTTTGAATCTAAGTTATAGTTCGCTCCGGCTTTTGCCATATATCCGCCAAAATTATACCAGTCTGTTTCTCTTAATGGACTGTCATTAGTATATAAGAAATAATCAACTCTTTTGTAAGCTGTGTTTGAAGCTGACACCGACACAAATCCTGCTAACTTATCCTTTGAATACTCTAACTGACCAAATAATCCCATCCAACGTACCAATCCGTCGTTATAGTAGCTGTATTTATCTCCAACCTGTACTTGTGCGTTCGGATTATTAACATTGCTATTATCCGCAAAAAAACGGCCACCTAATAAATCCGTTAATTCAGTAAAGTGAATCCCTTTATAGCTTCTAAGATCTAAACCACCTAATAATACTAAGTTGTCTGTAAGATCTGTTTTTAAAGTTGATAAAACACCATACCATTGGTGGTCGTTTCTTGAAGCCCTTAAAACAGTTGAAGCCCCATTAGCACCAAGCGCAATGTTCTCATCAACGATTTTATCGAAATCAACTGGTCCGTAGTTTCCTATCCTATAATCACTATTTAAGAGGAATTTATTAGAGTCTCCAGCTGTTCCACCGCCACCACCAGAACCGAATGATGCATAAAGCGCTGTTGATAAATCTGTTTTATCATTAATTGTCCAATAATGGTTTAAAGAGATTTGTGGTTTGTGGTAAAAATTATCTTCATATGTTAAAGACTGGCCATTTTTATAACCCCAGTCTGCATTGAATTTAATGCCACTTTCGCTTTCTCTAAAAGTCTCAATTGCTTGAGCATTTTGTCTTTGTCCATGACGTTGTTTAGCTCCAAAGGCCGTAAAAGACAATTTATGATTTTCATTAATTTGTTTAGAAATATTAATAAAATAAGCAACCGCGTTAAATTCAGTACCATCAACATAACCATCTCCATCTGTCTTTGATGCAGAAACAGTTGATGCAAAACCATTCTCCAATAATCCCGTTGAATATGTAACACCTATTTTTTTATAACCATCGTTACCTAGGGTAGTGTAAACATTTCCTCCCATTTCAACATCAGTGGTTTTCGATAAAATATTAATAGTACCACCAATTGAAGGTGTTGCTACTTTTGAAGCACCAAGACCTCTTTGAACCTGCATAGAA
>JAHENA010000059.1 GCA_024643405.1 Flavobacteriales bacterium
AATCAAGTTTAAGATTTGCAGAATATAAAATATGATTTTGAAACACATATTTTTGGTTAATGGTTTGCCCATCTCCTATTTCAATCAAATGTTTAGGCCTGTCTGCTGATAATACAACTAAAGGAATATCGCTGTAAAATGCTTCTGAAATAGCCGGATAATAATTTAATAAAGCACTCCCTGAGGTACATAAAACAGCTACAGGGTGCTTTAACTGTTGAGCCATACCTAACGCAAAAAAAGCGGCACTTCTCTCATCAACAATACTATAACATTTAAAGAATTTATCAGCCGTAAAACCAATGGTTAAAGGGGCATTCCTGCTACCCGGTGAAATAACAATATGCTTAATATTTTTTGCCTTACAAAGTTGAATAACGGTTTGAGCAAGCGGAATTTTAGGATAAATCATGGATGAATTTTCTAAAGCAAAAATAAGAAATAGACCTTATATAAAATCATTACAAAATATTTTTAATGACTTTTGATTTTGAAACCGTTTCTTCCCACTCCTTTTCGGGACTAGATGTTTTTGTAATACCTCCACCTATATATATATGAGCCTCATTATTTTTTATCTGCATACAGCGCAAATTGACGTATAATTGTGTGCTTCTTTTTGAATAGGTATAAGCTTGGTTTTCAGTGTTCCTTAATTTGGAAGTAGGTCCTGATTTTTGTTTAAAATTAAGTTCACCCAAATAACCAGTATAAAACTCTCTGTTATAGTTTTCGTTTTCAATAATAAAACTTTTGGCAGCTTGTTTTGGCATACCACAAACAGCTGGAGTTGGATGAATAACAGATAAAATATGTTTTAAATCAAAATTATCAATATTCAAACTTGCCTTAATCATGGTTTTTAAATGCACTAAATTACCAGCCTTAACAGTTTCGACATCAGATATTTTTATATTTTTAACTAAAGGCTTTAAGTTAGAGCTTATAAAATCAGTAACAATTTGTTGTTCCTGTTTTTCTTTGTCGGCCCAATCTACTTTCAAGGTTCCTTTATATTCTTGTGTTCCGGCCAAAGACATCATTAAAAATTGATGACCTTCAATTTTCATTAATGTTTCAGGCGTGGCGCCTAACCAAAGCCCAAATTTTGGATGATACCAGCAATAAACAAACGCCGATGGGTAATAGTTTAAAAGATTTTTAAAAAAATTACTGAAATTAGAAGTAGCAACTGGAATCGTTTCAATTCTGGACAAAACAACTTTTTTAAAAATATTTTCATTAATAAAGTGAATTCCCTTAGCAATTAACTTTATGTGTAACTCCTTTTCTAATTCCTTAACAATAAACTCATTTTGCTTTGGCTGAAAATCTTCTTCAATTATATAAACAGAATCAATACTTTCAGCATGTTCCAAGGGAATTAAAATACTACGTTCAGCATCATCAAAAGGTGCAAAAACAAAACCTGTTTCTTTATAATCTTCAACCTCATAAACAGTTTCATTTTTTTGAAAAATCCCTTTTAAATCAGTTGATTGAGGTTTTCTATAGGCTACAAATGGCAATTGATTATTGTATTGTTGCTGAATTGTATTAAAAAATATTTCTGACTGAATCAATTCTATTTCTTTTTAGGTAATGAAATGGTTGATAACCTGCAAACAGATATCAAATTATCATGATCATCAGTGACTTTAATATCTAATAATTGCGTGGTTCTACCTTTATGTAAAAAAGTTGCTTTTGCATAAACATAACCTTCTTTTATACTTCTTATGTGGTTTGCCGATATTTCTATACCACGAACAAAAAACGCTTCGGTATCAACAAAAATATGTGCGGCAAAACTGCCTACACTTTCAGCCAAAGCTACCGTTGCACCACCATGCAGAACACCATCTGGCTGAAATACTTTTGAATTGACCGGCATTCTTGCTGTAAGAAAATCAAAACCATAATCAATAACTTCAATATTTAAAGTTTCCATGAGTGTGTTTTTACTTGCTGCGTTGCATTTTGCTAAAACCTCTTCTTTAGTTATTTGCATAGAAATAATGTATTTTTAAACTCGTGGTAAAAATACAAAACCAAAACTTAATATAAATCTTGAATATAACGAATTATGAAAGTCCCAACTTTAGAAAATGACCGCGTAAAACTAACCTTACTTGACTTGAGTAATTACAAGCAATTGATTCCTATTGGTCAACAAAAAGATTTGTTACAGTATTCACCCAGTGATATTTCAACTGCAGAAAAATTAAAAGAATATGTTGAAATCGCAGTAGATGGTTATTACCAAAAATCTATCATACCTTTTATTGTTTTTGACAAACTAGCGCAAGTTTATGCCGGAAGCACCCGTTTTGGACTGATTAATTATACAAACAAAGTACTGCATATTGGTTGGACCTGGATTGGAAAAGAGTTTCAAGGAACCGGTTTAAATGTTAATATGAAATTTTTAATGCTTCAATATGCTTTTGAAACTTTAGAATTTGACAAAGTTGAATTTAGAATTGATGAAAGAAATATAAAATCTAGAAAAGCAGTAGAAAAATTAGGTGCAACACTTGAAGGTATTTTACGCCAAGACACATTAATGCTTGATGGTTTTAAACGCAGTACCTGTTGTTATGGCATTTTAAAAGAGGAATGGTTAGACATCAAAAAAACACTTCTTCCTTAATATTAATCTTTTACTAGATTTTTGATAATTTCCTTTATTGGTAAAATAGCCTTTGTATGTTCAATACTTGGTCCTGCTACCCATACTGTTTTATAAGTAGCCTTAGTCGCAGCATTTTGAGTCGCTTTCATGCCAATGGAAAAACGAATCATTTTTACCCATTTTTTTAGCTTTTTATTTTTATTCAAAACGGTCTCCAACCAAGTTTGTTTGGTTCCGATTTTCTCAACATAAGGGGTGTTAATTACTGTGCATGGGGTTCCTGATATACGTTCAGTCACAACAATATCTTGAGCTCCGTATTCCACACAGGCCTGTTTGTATTCATCCGTTACATTAGCCTCGACGGATGCAATAAAAGGACTTCCCACAGATACACCGGCAGCGCCATAACTAAGCATTTTATCAATATCCGCTTTACAACCTACCCCTCCAGCGGAAATAACTGGTATTTTACAATGAGAAACCAATTCCTTAATTAATTCTTCAGGCGATCTATTTCCGCGGTGTCCGCCAGCTTGATTATTCACTGCTATAATTGCATCAGCACCCAGATTTTCAACTTTTTGCGCAAATTTTAAATCTACCACATCACAAAACACCTTTATCCCAGCTTTATGTGCTTGCTTAATAGTGTCTTCAGGGCTACCTAAAGAGGTGATAATAAAATCACAACCTTCTTCACAAATAACTTCCAATTGTCCTTTATATTTAATATTAGATTTATTAACAATTAAATTAAATCCAAAAGAACCACCTTCAACTTTTGCTTTTTTTAATTCTTTCAAAGCAGCCCTTAATTCATCCAGAGTTCGGTAATTTAAAGCAGGGATACAACCAGCAATTCCTCCTTTCATAGCTTCAATAACCATCGCGGTATTAGAAACTAAAAACATCGGCGCTTGAATAATTGGATATTTAATATTTAGTAGACTTGTCAATGTATCAGATTTTAAAATTATTTTTTAAATATACAAAATTAGTATGCAAGCATAATAAAATTAATAGCCAAGTAGATAAAATTATTATTCGCGTTGATGAATATCATTTCTAAAATTCCCATGTTGTATTAACTTTAGTTTATTAATTTAAAATAAAGTTATTATGAGAAATTTAATTTTTAGTTTATTAATATTTGGTGTAACGAGTCCATTATTCGCACAAATCACCGAATTACCTGAAGTAGTCATTACAGCTGTAAATTATAAATATATAAATGCTGTTGATTCAGAAGATTTAGCCCTTGACGTTAAATTACTACAAGAAAAAGTAGCGATGTACGATATAAAAAATTCTGACCTTTATAGTGATGAATATGATATTTATAAAGTAGATTTCTTTATACCTGATGGCAAAATACTTGCGGCGTATGATAAAAATGGAAAAATACTTAGAACCATTGAAAAATTTAATAATATTAAATTACCAAAAGTGGTCCTAGAATCCATTTATAATAGGTTCCCTGGTTGGTCTATAGCTAAAAATGTTTATAGAGTGACATACAACGACAACAATAATAAAAAGGTTTTTAGCATAATATTAGAAAATGGTGATCAAAGAATGAAAATGAAATTAAATGCAGAAGGTGATTTTCTTTAGAATGCTTCAGAAGTTAAAAAGCACAGCTCAATAGTTGTGCTTTTTTTTATGCTCAATTGATGTAAGTTTCTATTTTCAATTTGATTTTGACCTGGTTTATGTGTTATTTTCTTCTAATTAATTTAGAATCAAAATATATTATAATTTATTATGCATGCATAATAATTGATACTCAATATGTTATGCGTGCATAATATTTAAAATAACTTAATTAATTGATTACATGACTTTTATCATGTTTTTATTATGCATGCATAGTTAATTTTATACTTATTAATCTACATCTTTAGTCATGAAAAAATTACTCTTAGGTTTATTTATTTTTGGACTAACCACCCAAATTAATGCTCAAACAATAGAACTACCAGAAGTTGAGCTTTCTGTTAATTACAAATATTTAAATGCCAACAATTCCGAAGAAATTGCAGTCCCTGTTAAAAAATTAGTGAATGAAGTTTTAGCTTTTAGTGATGATAATAACGATGTTTATATTGATGATAATGGTGAGTATAGTGTTTCTTTCTACATTCCGGAAGGACAAATAATAGCGGCTTTTAATAAAGAAGGGAAAATACTTAGAACCTTTGAAAAATACAATAACATTAGATTACCACTAGAAGTTTTACAAATGATTGCTAACCGTTATCCCAATTATGCCATTGCAGGAAATAGCTATCTTGTAAGTTTTCATTGCGAAAAAGGTGTGACCAAAAAACTATATAAAATTAGATTAGAAAATGTGGATGAAGTTTTGAATATTAAAACTGATGAAAAAGGTATATTCTTATAATATTATAACTTTCTAAATAAAAAAACGCAACTAAAATTAGTTGCGTTTTTTGTTATTATTAGGATTCTGAAACCCGTTCAGAAGAACAAGACTATTTCACTTCTTCAAAGTCAACGTCCTCAACATCACTACTTTCCCCTTGTCCATTTTGACTAGCATCCGGACCTGGTTGAGCTTCTCCTTGTTGTGCTTCAGCCTGAGCTTTATACATCTCTTCTGAAGCTACTTTCCAAGCTTCATTAATTTTCTCTAAAGCAGGTTCAATTACAGCCACGTCTTTAGTTTCATACGCTTTTTTAAGTTCTTCTAAAGCCTCTTCAATTGGTTTCTTTTTATCATCAGATAATTTCTCACCAAATTCTTTTAACTGACTTTCTGTTTGGAAAATCATTGCATCAGCAGCGTTTAATTTTTCAGCCTTTTCTTTAGCCAATTTATCTGCTTCAGCATTAGCTTCAGCATCTGCTTTCATCTTTTTGATTTCTTCTTCAGTTAAACCTGAAGACGCTTCAATACGGATATCTTGTGTTTTACCGGTAGCTTTATCGCCAGCAGTTACATGAATAATACCGTTAGCATCAA
This sequence comes from Flavobacteriales bacterium, assembly GCA_024643405.1. GTDB lineage: Bacteria > Bacteroidota > Bacteroidia > Flavobacteriales > Flavobacteriaceae > Yeosuana. The sequence goes on from JAHENA010000059.1 coordinate 5,625, forward strand.
TATCAAATGTTACTTCAATTTGAGGCGTACCACGTCTTGCAGGTGGAATACCATCTAAATGAAAACGTCCAATTGTTTTGTTATCAGCAGCCATTGCTCTTTCCCCTTGTAATACGTGGATTTCAACTGAAGGCTGATTATCTGCAGCTGTTGAGAATACTTGTGATTTCTTAGTAGGAATCGTTGTATTTGCTTCAATAAGCTTAGTCATTACATTACCCATAGTTTCAATACCAAGTGATAAAGGCGTTACGTCTAATAGCAATACATCCTTTACATCACCTGTTAAAACACCACCTTGAATACCAGCACCTAATGATACTACTTCATCTGGATTCACCCCTTTACTAGGCGTTTTTCCAAAGAATTTCTCAACAGCCGCTTGTACCGCTGGAATACGTGTTGAACCACCAACCAAGATGACCTCATCAATATCACTTTTCGATAACCCTGCTGCTTTTAAAGCAGACTCACAAGGCGCAATTGTACGTTTCACTAAATCATCAATTAGTTGTTCAAATTTTGATTTTGTTAATGTACGCACTAAGTGTTTTGGACCACTCGCTGTAGCTGTGATATATGGTAAATTGATTTCTGTTTGTGCAGAAGATGATAACTCAATTTTCGCTTTTTCAGCAGCTTCTTTTAATCGTTGTAACGACATTGGATCTTTACGTAAGTCCATGCCTTCTTCAGCATTAAATTCATCAGCAAGCCAGTTGATGATTTTTTCATCTACATCATCACCACCTAAATGTGTATCACCATCGGTTGATAAAACTTCAAAAACACCATCACCCAATTCAAGGATAGACACGTCATGTGTTCCACCACCAAAATCAAAAACCACAATTTTTTGATCTTTTCCTTTTTTATCTAAACCATAAGCTAAAGCAGCAGCCGTTGGTTCGTTAATAATTCTTCTGACTTTTAATCCTGCAATTTCTCCGGCTTCTTTAGTTGCTTGACGCTGTGAGTCATTAAAATAAGCAGGTACAGTAATAACAGCTTCAGTAACTGTTGTTCCTAAATAGTCTTCAGCCGTTTTCTTCATTTTTTGAAGAATCATTGCTGATAATTCTTGTGGCGTATATAATCGACCATCAATATCAACTCTTGGTGTGTCATTATCTCCCTTTACTACTTTATAAGGAACGCGATCTGCTTCTTTTTTAGACTCAGAAAATTTGTTACCCATAAAACGTTTAATAGAATAAACCGTTTTTGTTGGGTTTGTCACCGCTTGACGTTTTGCTGGATCACCAACTTTTATTTCGCCTCCTTCAACAAAAGCAATGACAGATGGTGTAGTACGTTTCCCTTCTGCATTCGGGATAACAACTGGTTCATTACCTTCCATTACAGAAACGCAAGAGTTTGTTGTTCCTAAATCAATTCCAATAATTTTACTCATAATATGTTTACTTTATAATTTGTGTTGAATGTTCATTTTTAATTTCATATGGTTAAAGTCAATGATTATGCCAACTAAAAAAAACTGACAAGCTGTCATTTTAAATTAAAATTTATATTCTTTTTGCATGTCAATTAAAATCAATTTGTAACTTTAAGAAAAATAATGAATTATGAAAAAAATCTTATCTATTTTATTTGTTTCTATTTTAGTATTGTTTTCATGTGAAGGAGAACAAGGTCCTCCTGGATTTGATGGCTTAGATGGCTTAGACGGTCAAGATGGTGGAATCATAGTTTCAAGCGCGTTTGAAATTCAAGTGAGCTTTAACCAAGCGAATAATTATGAAATTATTGAACCCTATGGATTTGTTGTATACCCATTTGATGTTACTTTAGTTTATATATTATGGGGTACATCCAACGGACAAGACATTTGGCGATTAATACCGCAAAGTGTGGAATTTCCAGATGGAACATTAACTTATAACTTTGATTTCACACAAAATGATGTGAGGCTTTTTTTAGATGGTACAACAAATTTCAGCTTATTAGGTCCAGAATGGACAGAAAATCAAGTTTTTAGAGTAGTAGTTATACCTGCCGATAATGTTGATGGTTTAGATATTTCAAATTTAAATGCCGTCATGAAAGCGAATAACATAGAAAGTTTTATTAAGAAATTTTAATCTTAAAAACAATAGGAATAAACTTAAAGTCTGGAATATAATTCCAGACTTTTTTATTGTAAATATTTACTACAATTTTCATTAACTTCTTTTACAAAATGTATATTTGAAGCAAACCTAAAATGATTTGGTAAATGGAATGTATTTCTGTTTTTGATATGCTTAAAATTGGTATTGGTCCTTCCAGTTCTCATACCTTAGGACCTTGGAGAGCCGCTGAACGATGGATTAAAGAATTAAAAACTGCTGAAATCTTTGATAAAGTTCAGCACATACAGGTGGATTTATATGGCTCATTATCCTTAACCGGTAAAGGTCATGCCACCGATTTTGCTATTATGCTTGGTTTAAGTGGTGCAGATCCGGAATTGATTCCAATTGAAGACCTTAAAACAACTATAGATGCTATAAAAGCTCAAAATATCATCCTTTTTAACAACGAAAAACCTATTGAATTTAACGCTGAAACAGATCTTGTTTTTAACAAAAAATTCCTGCCATTTCATGCCAATGGCCTTGTGTTTACTGCAACGGTTCACGGGAAAGATCAAAAATCAACCTTCTACTCTATTGGTGGTGGTTTTGTGGTTAAAGAAGAACGCAAAAACTCAAAAAGAAATAAAGAGATTTTTAAAACATTTCCCTATCCAATAAAATTAGGTACTGAGCTTTTGACATATTGTGATAATTTGAATCTGTCCATTTCTGAAGTTGTTTTAGAAAACGAAAAATCTTTAAGAACTGTGGAATCCATAGATTTTGAATTGCAACGAATCTGGAATACCATGCTTGAATGCATGTATATTGGCTGTCATACTGAAGGTAGTCTTCCTGGCGGTTTAAATGTGAGGCGACGTGCTCACGATATGCATAAAAACTTAATAAGTGATATACCATATCATAGCCCACAAGAATGGCTTGAAACCATACGTAAAACAGAAGTTAAATTCAGACAAATATTAAAATGGGTTAGTTGCTTCGCCCTAAGTGTAAATGAAGTGAATGCTTCTTTAGGTCGCGTGGTCACAGCTCCTACAAATGGAAGCGCTGGCGTCATTCCTGCGGTGCTCATGTACTATATGGTGATTGAGAATCATGAAGCTGATTTCGAGCATATTAAAAAATTCCTTTTAGTGGCTGGTGAAATAGGCAGTATCTTTAAAAAAGGAGCTACTATTTCTGCTGCCATGGGAGGATGTCAAGCAGAGATTGGGGTCTCTTCTGCAATGGCTGCAGGTGCTTTGGCCGAATTGTTAGGAGGCACACCAGAACAGGTTTTAATGGCTGCTGAAATTGCCATGGAACATCATTTAGGATTAACCTGCGACCCTATTGGAGGTTTAGTACAGGTGCCTTGTATTGAACGTAATTCCATGGGAGCTATCAAAGCCATCAATGCCTGTGAATTAGCGCTAGAAACCGACCCTAAAAATGTAAAAGTTCCCTTAGATAAGGTCATTGCAACCATGTGGGAAACGGCCAAAGACATGAACTCAAAATATAAAGAAACTTCTGAAGGTGGTCTAGCGGTTGGCGTCAATTTGTCTGATTGTTAGTCCTGTATTAAATAAATTTATGATTGATTACAGCCTTGTTTTCGTCTGGTATCAATTAAATAAATAATTTTCCATTGCCCATTATCATTAAATAACTGGAAACTGTTTACCCCGCAGTGACTAAAGGCATCATTAAACCAAAACTCATAGGGTGTCCATACATGAGCCATCATACCATCAACCTGAATATTATAACTTAATAATCGTTCATCCCATTTTTGGTCGCTTGGCCTATTAGCAATAGTGTTAATAAGTTTTGAAGGATCTTCAGAAACTAATATATTATTTCCTTCTTTTGTTGCATAAGTGGTTTGTAATAACATTTTGTCCATCATTACCGATTTCATAAGTGTTGTATCTCCTTTATGAAAGCCTTCAAAAAAAGTATCTATTGTTGCTTTTACTTTGGTATTTTCATCTTCCTGAGCAAACACAACAGTTGTTAATAAAACGCATAAATAGAAAATTATTCTAGCCATAATTATGAAATTTAATCACTAAATATAACACTAATAGTATAGCATTAATTAACGATAAAGAAAAGTTTAACATTATAACTGACTACATTTTATTTAGTACTTTTACATTCATCTAAGAAACAAACTATGTCAACAGCTAAAAAAGAATACAAACGAATTACTGTAAAAACATTGGTTGATATGAAAGCCAACGGTGAAAAAATATCTATGCTCACAGCATATGATTATTCCATGGCAAAAATTGTTGACAGTGCTGGTATTGATGTTATTTTGGTTGGAGATTCGGCGAGTAATGTCATGGCTGGTCATGAAACAACCTTACCTATTACACTTGATCAAATGATTTATCATGCCTCGTCCGTAATACGCGCCGTTGATAGGGCCCTTGTTGTTGTTGATTTACCTTTTGGCAGTTATCAAAGTGACCCAAAAGAAGCCTTGCGTTCAGCCATTAGAATTATGAAAGAAAGTGGCGCCCACTCTGTAAAAATGGAAGGTGGTAATGAAATTAAGGAATCTATCAGACGAATTTTAAATGCTGGAATTCCCGTTATGGGGCATTTAGGTTTAACACCTCAATCCATTTATAAATTTGGTACATACACTGTTAGAGCAAAAGAAGATCAAGAAGCAGAAGATTTAATTAAGGATGCAAAAATGCTTGAGCGTGTTGGTTGTTTTGCAATAGTGTTAGAAAAAATACCTGCTAAACTGGCTAAACAAGTTGCAGAGAGTATTAGCATTCCTGTCATAGGTATTGGTGCAGGTAATGGTGTAGACGGTCAAGTATTGGTCCTTCATGATATGCTAGGTATTACACATGAGTTTAATCCGCGTTTTTTACGTCGATACATGAATTTATATGAAGACATGACCAACGCCATTTCTCAATATGTTAGCGATGTTAAAACCAAAGACTTTCCCAACGATAACGAACAATATTAGTGTCTAAAATTTTATCTAATAAATCTAACCTTCAGGTTCTTTTTGAAGACAATCATATTATTGTTGTTAATAAGCGAGCGGGTGATATTGTTCAAGGTGATAAAACAGGTGATAAACCATTAAGTGAAGTAGTCAAAGAATATATTGCTGAAAAATATAATAAACCTGGAAATGTTTATTTAGGAGTTGTCCACAGACTTGACAGACCTACCACAGGACTCGTTATTTTTGCCAAAACGAGCAAAGTTTTACCCAGGTTAAATGCCTTATTTGTATCAAAAGATATTAATAAAACCTATTGGGCCGTAGTAAAAAATAAGCCAGAAAAAGAAAAAGACACTTTAATTGATTGGTTAAAAAAGAATCCTAAAAACAATAAGTCATATGCTTATAAAAAGGAAGTTACCAATAGCAAAAAGGCTATTCTTCATTATGAGGTCATAAAAAAACTTCAGAATTATTTTTTACTTGAAATAAGATTAGAAACTGGAAGACATCATCAAATTAGATCACAATTATATAACATTGGTTGTCCTATTAAAGGGGATTTAAAATATGGCTTTGATAGAAGTAATGAAGATGGGAGTATTCATCTTCATGCCAGACACATCTCTTTTATTCATCCCGTAAAGAAAGAGATTATTAAAATTATAGCGCCTTTACCAACAGACGTTATTTGGGATGTATGTTCGTGATTTTTTGTACATTTATAATATAATCCATTACCATGATTTCAAAGCTAATCAATGCCCAAAAAGCTTTTTTTCTTACTGGAGAAACAAAATCTTTAGCCTTCAGAAAAAAAATGCTTTTGAGTTTAAAATCTGAGCTCATTAAAAATGAACAAATCATCATTGATGCCCTTTATGCTGATTTTAAAAAACCGGTATTTGAATCCGTTTTATCTGAAACAGGCCTTGTATTATCTGAATTAGATTTAACGATTAAAAAATTAAATTCATGGGCTAAACCAAAAAAGGTATTTCCTTCTTTTTTAAATTTTCCTTCAACAGATACCATTTATTATGAGCCCTATGGGACGGTTTTGGTTATTGCTCCATGGAATTACCCTTATCAATTATCTCTGTTACCAGTTATTGGTGCTATTTCTGCTGGAAATACAGTTATATTAAAACCAAGTGAATTAACTCCGCATACGTCAAAAATAGTTGAGAAAATAATTAAAACTGTTTTTAAAGAAAACTTAGTGAGCGTTATACAAGGGGATGCAAAGGTTGCACAAGAGATATTAAAAGAACACTGGGATTATATTTTCTTTACTGGTAGCGTCGCTGTTGGCAAAATTGTTGCACAAGCCGCAGCACAATTTTTGACACCAACAACTTTAGAACTTGGAGGCAAAAACCCTTGCATTATTGATGAAACCGCCAATATAAAACTTGCGGCTAAGCGTATTACTTGGGGTAAATTTTTTAACGGTGGTCAAACCTGCATTGCGCCAGATTACATTTTGATCCATAATTCAGTAAAACAACAATTTATTGAGGCCCTCCGTCATGAAATAATAGCCTCTTATTCTCCAAACCCTCAAGAATCTGGTGATTTTCCCCGTATTATTAATTCAAATAATTTTTTGCGTTTGGTAAAAATGCTTAAAAATGAAGATGTTATAATTGGTGGAGAAATTAATGAAGAATCATTATATATAGCTCCAACTATTATTGATGAACCGAGTTTGGAAAGTGAAGTCATGAAGGATGAAATATTTGGTCCTATTTTACCCCTTTTAAGTTATTCAACTGAAGATGATATTAGGGAAATTATTTTAAAATATAATAAACCACTGTCTTTATATGTGTTTAGTACAAATAGGAGGTTTTCGAAAAAAATGATTGCAACGTATTCCTTTGGTGGTGGCGCTATAAATGATACAGTCGTTCACTTTGCCAACCCAAAATTACCATTTGGTGGTGTTGGTTCAAGTGGGAATGGTGCCTATCATGGCAAACATACCTTTTATACATTTTCGCACCAAAAAGCGATTGTAAAAAAAGGAAATTGGCTTGATATACCATTGAGATATGCGCCTTATAAAGGAAAGACAAAACTCATAAAATTATTCTTAAAATATTTTTAGATTATTTTCTCACTTAAACAAGATAGTCTTCATACCTTTTGAAACAACATTGTTTAAGATTATCCTGATTTCTTATTGTTTCTTTTAGGGCTCAATTTGATGAATGAACGGGTAGAAAATAGTGAAAATGATTTAATATTTCTTTTTGCGCTATAAATTATGTAGGAAACCCCAGCATAGCGCCCATTCCCACGGTAAATAGCCAAGATCCATAAATAGCATGTTCTATAGAAACCAAGATTGTGGATTTTGTTTTTGTGAATGTGAAGGCAAATAATAATCCACCTAAAAAAGTAAGAATGATTACTAACGTATTTTTAAAAAAAATATGTCCTAATGAAAATACGATAGCGTTTAAGAATATCAATTGATGCCCATTTTTAAATAAAGATTCATATCGTTTAAAGAAAAAGGTTCTGTAAACCAATTCCTGAGGATATACAGAAAATACACTGTAAATGAACAAAATAATAAGCCACAGTTTTGGTTTATTTAATAGGACGCTAAAAAACGCCTCTTTATTAGTAATCCAAACAAAAAGGGTGGTTAAACTTATAATAATTATAAGTTTAACCAATGTTTGTTTCCAAAACAATTTCCAATCTAAATATGGCGCCACTTTAAATGGTTCTTTTTCAACTTTTATCAAAACATATAGGATATAAATGAATCCTATAATACCAATTCCCAATTTAACAAAAGGAGCATAGGGCAGCGCAAAACTAACTGGTATTAAAATAAAAATAAAGAAGAACTCACTAAGTTTAAAGGTACTAGATTTCATACTAAAGATTTATGGCTGTGGTATGTTTTACTTCACTAATAACAAACATACTGTGTGTACTCCCAATATGATTAATGTTTGTTAATTTATTCACCATAAACTCTCTGAAAGCTTCCATGTCTTTCACAATTACCTTCAATAAATAATCATAATCACCACTAATATGATAACATTCCAATACCTCACTTAAATTGGCTACTTCACGTTCAAATTTTACGACATATTCTTGAGAATGCTGAATTAACTTAATATGGCAAAATGCCACAAAGGCCTTTTCAATTTTTTCATTTTTAAGTAGCGCGACATATTTATTAATTATGCCTTCTTTTTCAAGTTTCTTAATCCGTTCATAAATAGCAGTTACAGAAAGGTTTAATTTAATAGAAAGTTCTTTATTAGTCCGCTTGCAATCTTTTTGTAATAAGACAAGTAGTTGTTTGTCAATAGAATCTAGTGTCATCATTGAAAATATTTCGCTAATAATCCAAAAAAGTAAATTATTATAAACTTATTGTCTACAAATATATAATATTATAGTTTTATTTTCTAAATATTTTAATATCTGTTGTTTTATAATCTAATAATTTTGAAATTTGATATAAACTTAAACTAAAATCATGTCTTTTAAACCCGCAAACAATATTCAGGATTTACAATATTTTGGAGAATTTGGAGGTGTAAACCCTTCTATTTCAGATTCATCAACCTATACGTTTCTTTCAGCAAAAACGATGTTTGACACCTTTGAAGGAAATGCTGAAGGCTGTTACTTGTATTCCAGACATTCATCACCATCCAATTTATACCTTGGTGAAGCTCTAGCTGCAATGGAAGGCACAGAAACTGCTAATGTTTCAGCCTCGGGAATGGGTGCTATTACACCAGTCCTTTTGCAACTTTGTCAAGCTGGCGATCATATAGTAAGCAGTCGTACTATTTATGGTGGCACCTATGCTTTTTTGAAGAATTTTATTCCTAGAATGCAAATAGAAACATCCTTTGTTGATATTACAAAACTTGAGATAGTTGAAGCTGCTATAACAAAAAACACCAAGGTCTTATACTGTGAATCCGTAAGCAACCCCCTTTTAGAAGTTGCAGATATTAAAGGATTAGCTGCAATTGCTAAAAAGTATCATCTAAAATTGGTTGTTGACAATACCTTTTCGCCATTATCTATATCCCCCGCTATATTAGGTGCAGACGTAGTTATTCATAGTTTAACCAAGTTCATTAATGGTTCTAGTGATACTGTTGGCGGTGTTGTTTGTGGGACTCAAGAATTTATAAATGATTTGAGAAATGTTAATAACGGTGCAAGCATGCTATTAGGCTCCACAATGGATAGCTTAAGAGCAGCATCTGTTTTAAAAAATTTGAGAACATTGCATATTAGAATGAAGCAACACAGTAAAAATGGCTTATATCTTGCTCAAAAATTTGAATCTGACGGGTTAAAAACAGTTTATCCAGGGTTAAAATCGCATCCTTCTCATAAACTCTATAAAAGCATGATGCATCCAGATTATGGATTTGGTGGCATGTTAACAATTGATGTTGGTTCATTAGACAAAGCGAATGAACTTATGGAACTCATGCAAAACAAAAACCTTGGCTATTTAGCTGTAAGTTTAGGATTTTACAAAACATTATTTAGTGCCCCAGGAACCTCTACATCAAGTGAGATTCCTGAGGAAGAACAAAAAGAAATGGGATTAAGTAATGGCTTAATTCGTTTTTCAATAGGACTAGATGATGATATTGAAAGAACGTATCAAATGATGCGTCAATGCATGACGCAACTGCACATTTTATAAGAATCAAGTTTTTATTTTCAGTGTTTAAAAGCCAAAAGTTTCCTTTTGGCTTTTTGTTTCTATTTGCTATTTCTAATCTAAAAGCGTAACATTACACTTCAAAATTAAAATGACCCTTTTAAATGAAAAGCCAAGACATAAAACCAAGAGTACCTCAGGATGAACATATTGTTGAAAATAAGGAATTAAACATCTGGGAGGCACTTATTCCTGTCTTTGCATTGGTAGGGATGCTGGCTTATAATGTTTATACTTATGGTGAAGATGCGCTTAGTGGTTCTAACCAATTTGTGTTGTTATTGGGAGCGGCCGTAGCTGCAATTGTTGGGATTTTTAATAAAGTGAAATTTGATCAAATGGTTGAAGAAGTTGCTGAAAACGTAAAATCAACCACCAGTTCTATACTCATTTTATTAATGGTAGGTGCATTAGCGGGCACATGGCTTATTAGTGGTATCATCCCTACCATGATTTATTATGGATTACAAGTTTTAAATCCAACAATATTTCTTGCAGCTTGCGTCATTATTTGTGCGGTAATTTCTGTTGCCACAGGAAGTAGCTGGACCACGTCTGCAACCGTAGGAATTGCATTAATTGGAATTGCTGATGCCTTAGGAGTTCCACTGGGAATGACTGCGGGAGCTATCCTGTCTGGTGCATACTTTGGTGATAAAATATCTCCTATGAGTGACACTACCAATTTAGCCCCTGCAATGGCTGGAACCGACTTGTTTACACATATAAGATATATGCTCATCACCACAGTACCTACTATTACTGCTACATTAATAGTATTTGTAATTATTGGTTTAAATCTTGAAACTAAGGGCTCTGCAGACACCCATGAAATTCTTGAATCCATTGAATCTGCCATAAATGTAAGTCCTTGGTTATTTATTGTCCCCATATTGGTGATTATATTAATCGTAAAAAAAACGCCCCCTTTAATTGCCCTTTTAATTGGGACTGTTTTAGGAGGAATTGCTGCATTAATTTTTCAACCAGGCATCGTTACTTCAGTTGGTGGAGGAACGTCTTTAGATTTTTCAACTGGTTATAAAGGCATTATGAATGCCATTACCACAGACACCTTTATTCCAACGGAAAACGAAGCTTTAAAAGGCTTATTCAAAGCAGGTGGCATGGCTAAAATGATGGGAACCATATGGCTTATCCTTTGTGCCATGACCTTTGGAGGTGTTATGGATGCGATAGGAGCTTTGACCACTATTAGTAAAGCATTATTAAAACTTTTTCATACAACCTTTGGGTTATTTGCTAGTACGGTAGCAAGTTGTCTCGCTTTAAATGTAACCGCTAGCGACCAATATTTAGCCATAGTAGTACCGGGTAAAATGTATGCAAAAGCTTTTAAAGATAAAGGATTGGCTCCTGAAAATCTATCGAGAACCTTAGAAGATAGTGGAACGGTCACATCCGTTTTAGTCCCTTGGAATACCTGCGGTGCTTACCAAAGTGGCGTTTTAGGGGTTGACACTTTACATTATGCAGGCTATGCTGTATTCAATTGGCTAAGTCCGTTTACTACCCTATTATTCGCTGGTCTCAATATTAAAATTAGGCAACTAGCAAAAAAATAATTTTAATATATTTTACTTTTGAAATAAATCAATTATTTCATCAAATCCTTTTTGTTGGGCATGGTTAAGAGCCGTTTTTCCTTCACTGTCTTTAATAGTGATATCTGCTCCTTGAGAAAGCAATAACTTTACAATATTAATCTTATTATACATTGATGCGAATATTAAAGGTGTTGTTCCATTGTTGTTTACGGCATTTAAATTTGCCCCATGTTCAATTAAATAATTCGCAATGTTATCATTTCCTTTAAAACAAACGCCAATTAAAGCCGTATTTCCTGAGGCATCTTTTGCGTCAATTGGTGCATTTTGTTCTATTAAACTTTTTGCAATATCTTCCCTATCAAAATAAGTTGCAAATATTAATGGTGTAAAACCTCTAGCATCTTTTGCCTTTACCAATTCTGGATTTCTTTTTAATTGTGCTTCAACATTCTCTTTGTTACCAGATTGAATGGTGTGAAAAAAAAGCTCTGTTTCGTTCATATAACTAATGGTTTAAATAAAAATGGGATAAGCTTATAGCGCTCATCCCATTTTTTTTATCAAAAACTTCAGATTATTTTAAATCAAAACGGTCTAAGTTCATCACTTTTGTCCAGGCGGCCACAAAATCTTTAACAAATTTTTCCTGACCATCATTTGCTCCGTAAACTTCAGCTACTGCTCTTAATTCAGTGTTTGAACCAAAAATAAGATCAGCACGTGTTCCAGTAAACTTAACTTCACCTGTTCTGCGATCACGCCCTTCAAAAAACCGATCATCTTTTGAAGTTGCACTCCATGTATAAGTAAAATCTAAGATATTTGTAAAGAAATCATTAGTTAAACTTCCAACATTTTTTGTAAATACTCCGTAATTAGAACCATCATAATTAGCTCCCAACACTCGCAATCCACCAACAAGAACAGTCATTTCTGGTATTGATAATGTTAATAGATTCGCTTTATCTACTAACAAATCTTCAGCAGCTACATTTAATTCTGATTTCATATAATTTCTAAAACCATCCGCTAACGGCTCTAAATAACCAAAAGATTCTAAATCAGTTTGCTCTTGAGAAGCATCTCCTCTTCCTTGCGTAAAAGGTACTTTTATTTTACTACCTGCTTTTCTAGCTGCCTCTTCTACTCCGACAACGCCAGCCAAAACAATTAAATCCGCCATGGATATAGATCCATTAAATCCTTTTTGAATACCTTCAAGAATTTTTAAAACTTTATCTAATTCTTTTGGATTGTTAACTTCCCAACTTCTCTGTGGTTCTAAACGTATACGACCACCATTAGCACCTCCGCGCATATCTGAACCTCTGAAAGTAGAAGCTGACGCCCAAGCTGTTCTAACTAATTGTGAAACCGTAAGGCCTGAAGATAGAATCTTCTTTTTTAAGGATTCTATATCTGCATCACTTAATTTATAAGAAACGGCCGGAATTGGATCTTGCCATAATAATTCTTCTTTTGGTACTTCAGGACCTAAATAACGAGAGATAGGACCCAT
>JAHENA010000139.1 GCA_024643405.1 Flavobacteriales bacterium
ATTGAGATTGAAAATGGAGCAATAACGTTGATTAAATGGCAAATTTCAACAAAAGAAGATGGGACTCTTCAAATTATTAGAGACATTCTTGAAGGACCACAAAAACTAATTGATTATAAAATAGATTAACTCTCAGGTGCCAACTCTACCTCCAAACCATGAATATTAGGTGTAATAGGAATTTGACAACCTAACCTGCTATTTTGCTTTACATAAAAAGCCTCTGACAGCATCGCATCCTCTTCATCCTGCATTATCGGTAATTCAGTATTACTTAGAATATAACATTGACAAGAGGCACACATAGCCATACCACCACAAACGCCAATAGTTCCTTCAGGAGCCAATTCATAGGAACGAACAACTTCCATGAGGTTCATGGCCATATCAGTTGGCGCCAACACTTGATGCTGCGTGCCATTTCTGTCCGTTATTTTTATCGTAATATCTTTCATTAAACTCGATTATTCAGATTTATTATCATTTCAATAATTCTCATTTCTTAGAAACAATAAGAAACAGCGGCAAAAATAATATTAAATCGATAACAACAATGTATAATCCTATAAAATTAATAGGATTTAAAAATATAAATAATAAAAAATAGATGAAATAGTATTCTTACTGTTATTGCAGAACAGAATAATTGCAAAATACAAATGAAGTAATAGTGTTACTCTTTGCCGTTATTCCAGTAATGTGGATTGGTGTTTTCAGAGCGTTGTTCCCAATAAGCCTGGTTTACTTTATGACCATCAAACGTTTTTAACTTTCTCTCGTATACCCAAATAGTTGGATTAAACACCATATCTGTTACAGCAACAGTGTATAGTTGAGGATCTTCTTCAGCTTTCTTTTTATCTTCCTGAATAATAACTTCAAATCCGTTATGCTCAAGCAGTTTTTTTAAAAAATCTCTCCTGTCTTCAGAAACGCCTTTTTCAACAAAAGTAACTCTTGTTTCTTCAATACTTCCAAACATATGACTTCCAGATAATGGCATAATGTCTTAATTTAAATTTTTACTTAATTCAAAAATGTAATCATATAAAGGGCTGTAAAGACCTAAAACCAAAATACCTACAACCGTTACCAAAAGACCTAATCTCATGTATAATTTATTTTTAAAATATGGAATGGCTTGATCACTGGTTCTTAAAAACATAGCTCTTACCACCAACAAGTAATAATATAATGAAATAGTCACATTAACAACGGCTAAAAACACCAAAAGATAATACCCTTCACTTGCAGCTGCTGTGAACAAGAAAAACTTCCCAAAAAATCCAGCAACCGGCGGGATTCCCGCTAATGAAAACAGCGCCAACATCATTACTAAACTTAAGTTTGGGTTGGTTCTGTATAAGCCTTCATAATCATTCATATTTTCTTTACCGGTTTTTAAGGAAATGGCCTGCACTACGCCAAAAGCGGCTAAATTGGAAAAGATATAAATCAGTACAAAGTAAATTATAGTAGCAGTTCCTAATTGAGTGCCAGTGATTAATCCTAACAATATAAACCCAGCCTGCGCAATAGATGAGAATGCTAAAAAGCGCTTCATGTTTTGTTGGCGTAATGCGAATAAATTCCCTGTAAACATGGTGGCCAGTGCAATTACATAAATAATGTTTTCCCAAACATGCATAAGAGGTTTTAGAACTGTGAATAATAAAATCATTAGAATGAAAACCGCGGCTCCTTTAGAAATAACAGATAAATAGGATGCCACACTAATAGGCGCTCCTTCATAAACATCAGCCGTCCAGAAATGAAAGGGCACTAATGATATTTTGAAAGCCAATCCTGCAAAAAACAGCACAAATCCTAATATGGTTAAATTGGTTGATGATATGATTAATGCGATATCCTGAAAATAGATAGAACCAGATGTTGCATATAACATGGATATTCCAAATAAAGAAACACCTGAAGCTAGCGCTGCTGACAATATTAATTTAATACCTGCTTCACTTGAAATTCTCTTGGTAACCTCAAAAGCGGCCAAAGCAGCTACTGGCAATGTTGACAATTCTAATCCTAAATAGAACATTAAAAAATCGCCTGATGATATCATAAAATACATTCCTAATAGTGAAGAAAATAATAGGATAAAAAACTCTGCACCTTTCTTCTCATCCACCACCTTTTCTTGCAACCAATCTGCTGACTGAAGTAATAATATAAAAACGCCCACATTAAGAACATTCTTAAAAAAATGAATTAAATTATTCGTGTGAAACATGCCTCCAAATAGACTACTTGTTTCTATAGTAAAAAACCCTACTATGGTATGAATTCCAAATAAGAAAATAGCCAAATGAACAATACTTTGTTTTTTGGATTGTGAAATTGAAATTTCAGCAACTACTAACAACAATATAATTGTTAGAAGTAAAATCTCTTGCCGCATCAATAAAAAGCTACTAAAATTCATTTAGTTAGTTATTTAAATATTATAATACTCCTTGAATGAAAGGTTCTAAACTTTTCATAATCATTTCGCTTAACCAGAAAGGGGCTACCCCAATTCCAATTACAGGTAACATTAATAATAATATTCCTGTCTTTTCATACCAGGTTGCCTTTGGTAAATCAGTAACGTCATTAGTTTCTAAAGGTCCCATCATTATTTTTCCAACCAACCTTAAAATATACACGGATGTCACAACAATTGAAGACACAACCAAAATTGTCAGTACTCTATTGAAGGTATCCGCATTCTGTTGAAACGCTCCAACAAAAATATTCATTTCTGCTACAAATCCACTAAAACCTGGTAATCCTAAATATGCCAATCCTGTGATGACATAAATAGCACCAATAAAAGGTAAAATTTTCATCATCCCGCCAAGTTTATTGATGTCTCGGGTATGCGTTCTGCCATAAATCATGCCTATAAGTGCAAAAAATAAGGCCGTTAATAATCCATGTGATAACGATTGAATAATCGCACCGTTCCATGCTATTTTATTAAGAGTTAACAGCGCAAATAAGACCAACCCTAAGTGGCTCACAGAAGCATAGGCATTGATGTATTTTAAATCAGTTTGTCTGATGGCTGAGAAAGCTCCATAAACCACACCAATAGCAGCTAGGATAATAAAGAACCAAGACCAGTGTAACGCTCCAGCTGGCAATAAAAACATAGCCACTCTAAACACGCCATAACCACCTAATTTCATTAAAACTCCCGCATGTAACATAGACACCGCGGTTGGCGCCGAAGCATGACCATCTGGGGACCAGGTATGAAATGGGAATAAGGCGCTTATAACGGCAAATCCTACAAATACAAATGGGAAAAATAATTTTTGAGCAGCTAATGGAATATGCACTTGAGCAATATCTAATATATTAAAAGTTAAGGCTCCGCCATCAGCATTAGAATTAAAGTAGATACCTAAAATCCCAACCAATAAAACAGCAGAAGCTCCCATTAACATAAGTGTCAATTTCATGGCTGAATATTCTCTTGGGCCGGAACCCCAAATACCAATCAATAAATACATTGGTATTACTGCTATTTCAAAGAATACAAATAATGTAAATAAATCTATTGATATGAATACTCCATAAACGCCAAGTGATAGAACGATGAGTGATATAAAAAATTCCTTTGGCAATTCACTCGTTTTCCAAGAAATAAAAACGCCCGCTAAAACCACAATGGCCGTTAATAATATTAAAGCTACTGAAATGCCGTCAACCCCAATATTATAGTGAATATTAAAATTTTTAAACCAAACTAGGTCTTTGGTAAATACCATGATGTCAGTATTGACCGCTCGTTCCTTAAAATAGGCAAACATTAAATTGATAGCCATTCCCAGTTGAACGATGCTTCCTATCATAGAAACAACACGCGACCGTTCCAAACCTTTTGAAAACACTAAGGCTATAATGGTTATTATAGGTACGATTATAAAAAGAGTTAGAATATCCATATTAATTTAGTTTGTCCATAAATAAATAAACACTAATGCGATAATGACTGCTCCCATGACAAATGAAAACGCATAATCTTGAACTTTACCAGATTGCAGCCCTTTGATTTTACCCGATAACAGGACTGTTTTATTTCCGATACCTTCCATAGTGCCGTCAACATATTTTTTATCAAATTTTGCAATAGGCGCTGAGATCCCTTTAAACAGAATTTTCTTTGTGATGAATAAATAAATTTCATCAAAATAAAACTTATCACTAGCCCACTTATAAAAAGGTCCAAAGGCTAAAGCAAACCTATCTGCCAAATCATTTTCTTTTTTATAAAACACCCATGCCAAAACAATGCCTAACAAACCAACACCTGTGGCAATGGCTGCCATTTGGTAGTTTAAATGAGCTTCAAACCCTCCTTTATCAGCAGTAATAAATTCACTGAAAGGAATAAATCCCCCCACAATACTTAGGAGGGCTAAAACCATTAAAGGAATGGTCATTGATAATGGTGATTCATGAGGTGCATGCTCATATTGTTTTTCTTTACCCCAGAAAATACCAAAGTATATTCTAAACATATAAAAAGCGGTTAACCCAGCTACAAATACCCCTATATAATAAATAAATTGGTTGTGCTCATAAGCTGCTACTAAAATCTCATCTTTACTCCAGAATCCTGCAAACGGCGGTACTCCAGCTATAGCTAAAGCAGCAATTAAAAAGGTGATATTGGTAATAGGCATATATTTACGCAAACCTCCCATATCTTTCAAATAATTACTATGTACAGCATGTATAACAGAACCTGCACCTAGAAATAACAAGGCTTTAAACATAGCGTGCGTGAACAAATGGAACAT
>JAHENA010000060.1 GCA_024643405.1 Flavobacteriales bacterium
TTTTCAGTTAAATCATCAATAGCGCAATAAATCTCGTCTATATTTTTATTGGATTCTAAAAAATTAAAACTGTCTGAAATTGTACCTGTTTTATTTTTGTCTTCAGAATTACTAAAAGCCCCTTTTAAATTATACCCTAATTCCCTTTTTTTAATAAAAATATGCTTTAGCTCTTCAATACTTCTACCGCTTCCAGCAACTATTACATTTCTTAAATTTCCCTTTAAATATAACCGAATCGATTTTAAAACATAATAACTTAATAATTTAACAATCGCTATTGCGTTGAATACATAAATTAAATAATGTAATGTTTCTATCGCAGGCATTTTTATACTTCTAAACACCCCAACAAAAGCGAAAACAATAATTGAATACACCAAAAATTGTTTCACTAAAAGGGATAAAATATTTAGGAAGGAAGTGTGTCGATAAACCTTATAAAAACCTAAAAAATATGTAGAGGATAACCAAAAAATAGTTGAATAAAAGGTGTAAAGTAAATTTTTATTATTAAAAAATTTAGATGAAAAAAAGTATAAATTTTCATCATTCAAACTTAATAAATAATATGCAAAAAGATTAATGATAAAAAGATCATAAACAATTAAAATTGGTCTTAAAAGCCATGAATATCTTCCTCTTTTATACTCCATAAGCTATTTATTTATATAGCCCTTAAAATCTTTGTGTTCACTTTTATTAAGTTCATCTTTGGTCAAATTTTTAAAATAATCAAAGGTTAACTTCATCCCTTCTTCTCTTCCAATTTTAGGTTCCCAACCTAATAATTTTTTTGCCAATGTAATGTCCGGTTGTCTCTGCATTGGATCGTTAACGGGTAAATCTTTATAAGTTATTTTTTGGGTTGTTCCTGTTAGTTTGATGATTTCTTCTGCAAAATCTTTAATAGTAATTTCATTTGGGTTGCCAATGTTTACCGGATAAGCATAATCACTTAAAAGTAATCTATAAATTCCTTCAACTTCATCATCAACATAACAAAAAGAGCGTGTTTGAGACCCATCACCAAAAACAGTTAAATCTTCTCCCCTCAAGGCTTGTCCCATAAATGCCGGAATGACACGCCCATCATTGAGCCTCATTCTTGGGCCGTAGGTATTAAATATGCGAACAATACGCGTTTCTAAACCATGAAACCGATGATACGCCATAGTTATGGATTCTTGAAAGCGTTTAGCTTCATCATAAACGCCTCTCGGTCCAATTGTATTAACATTACCATAATAGTCTTCAGTTTGAGGATGCACTAAAGGATCTCCATAAATTTCGGAGGTTGATGCAATTAAAATACGTGCATTTTTAGCTTTTGCTAAACCCAATAAATTATGAGTGCCTAATGACCCCACTTTTAATGTTTGTATTGGTATTTTTAGGTAATCTATAGGGCTCGCTGGCGATGCGAAATGAAGGATGTAATCTAATGGCCCTTCAATTGAAATGAACTCTGTAACATCATGTTCAATAAACTCAAAATTTGGATGGTTCATTAAATGGTGAATATTTCTTTTGTCACCAGTAATAAAATTATCCATTCCAATAACTTTATAGCCTTCTTTGATAAACCGATCACACAAATGAGATCCTAAAAACCCTGCGGCACCAGTTATTAATGTTTTTTTCATGAGTTTATGGTTATTCTTCCTATTGAGCTATAATAAAAGCCTTCTTTTTGCATTTCTTCAAGATCGTATAAATTACGCCCATCAAAAATAACCGGTTGTTTTAAATTGCTTTTTAACTTATCAAAATCCGGCGTTCTAAACATACTCCATTCAGTACAAATAATTAAAGCATCAACATCTTGGGTTGCATCATCTTTATTTAAAGCGTATTGTATTTTATCTCCAAAATGCTTTTTTACATTTGGCATAGCTTCAGGGTCAAAAACTTTTATAATTGCCCCTTTTGACAATAAGTCTTCAATTATAAATAATGCCGGTGCTTCTCTAATATCATCTGTTTCAGGTTTAAATGCTAATCCCCAAACGGCAAAAGTCTTTCCTTTTATTTGGTTCTTGAAATAGGCCTCAATTTTTGGAATTAATATTTTCTTTTGAATGTCGTTCACTTTAATCACAGCATTTAGAATTTTAAAGTTATAATCTAAATCCTTTCCTGATTTATGAAGCGCTTTCACATCTTTTGGGAAACAGGAGCCCCCATAACCTATCCCAGGAAATAAAAACCGTTTGCCAATTCGAGAATCAGAACCCATTCCTGCTCGAACTTTATCAACATCGGCTCCAACAATTTCACAGAAATTAGCTATCTCATTCATAAACGTAATTTTGGTTGCTAAAAACGAGTTTGCTGCATATTTTGTTAGTTCGGCCGATTTTTCGTCCATGACTATAATTGGGTTTCCAGACCTAACAAATGGTTTATAAAGCTTCATCATTAATTCTGTTGCCCTTACAGAGCTAGAACCTATGACAATTCTCTCTGGTTTTAAAAAATCGTCAACAGCAAAACCTTCTCTTAAAAACTCGGGGTTAGAAACCACATCAAAAGCTACTTTAGCATTTTTATAGATAACTTCTCGAACCTTATCAGAAGTTCCTACAGGTA
The DNA here is from genome assembly GCA_024643405.1 of Flavobacteriales bacterium. GTDB lineage: Bacteria > Bacteroidota > Bacteroidia > Flavobacteriales > Flavobacteriaceae > Yeosuana. The sequence continues at coordinate 2,593 of JAHENA010000060.1, forward strand.
CCGTGCTTTTATCTACAATTACCTTGTAATCTTTAATAATCTTTCCTATCTCTTCTGAAACACCCAAAACATATTTTAAATCAGCAGAACCATCTCCATCTTCAGGGGTAGGTAAAGCCAAAAAGATAATATCTCCATGAATCAAACCCTCTTTGAGAGACGTTGAAAAGTTCAATCTCCCTGCTTTAATATTTCGTTCAAATAAAACGTCTAAATGAGGTTCGTAAATTGGCACCATGCCTTTTTGCATTTTTTTTACTTTGCTTTCATCTATGTCTACACAAAGCACATCATTTCCTGTTTCAGCTAAACATGTTCCTGTCACTAAACCTACATAGCCTGTCCCTATTACTGACACCTTCATTTTGTTATTATTAAGTAATTAATACGCTTTATCCTGTCCCTTAAATATATTTAATATTGTTTGGATTATAATATTTAAATCTAATAACATCGACCAATTTTCAATATAAAATATATCATATTTCGTTCTATTTATAATATCTTCTCTGGTTTCTATCTCACCCCTGTAGCCTTTTACTTGTGCTAATCCTGTAACTCCTGGTTTGACAAAATGCCTTACCATGTACTTTGGTATATCAGTACCATATATTTCATTTTGTTTCCATAAATGAGGTCTCGGACCAACGACAGACATTTCACCGAAAAAAACATTAAAAAACTGTGGTAATTCATCAATACTGGTTTTCCGTATAAATTTCCCTATTCTGGTAACTCTTGGATCATTTCTTGCGGCTGAGTCTTCTGATCTAGAATTTAAACTCATTGACCGAAACTTGTAACATCCAAAGCCTTTGTTTTTAATTCCTGGACGATCTTGTCTAAAAAATATAGGGCCTTTACTTTCAATTACTATTAAAAGTCCTAAAATGGGAATCAACCAAGAAAGAACAAAGATTATAACAAAGATTGAAAAAATTATGTCAAAAGTTCTTTTAATTAAGCTATTTACAGAGTCGTCTAAAGGAATTTTCCTTAGAGATAAAATAGGTAATAGTTCGTAATAATTTAAATGCAATGATTTGGAATATAATTCCTTATTGTCTGGTATGAATTTTAGTGATTTTACCTCTACATCACAAAATTCAATAAATTTTTCTATTTGAGTATTAGTTAAATCCTTTACAGAACAATAAACCTCATCTGTTTGATTCTCTAGAATAAAATCAAAACTTTGTTTAATACTGCCTTTTTTGTTGGGATCATCTTTATCAGTAAAATAACCTTGATATTTATACCCATATCCCAATTGATTATTAAAAAACCATTCCAGTTTTTTGGTTGATTTATTTGATCCTATTATAACAACTTGTCTGTAGTTGCTACCAGTTACCAGTCTATATTTAATGAAAAAATAATGTAGCGATATTCTCCACAGGTTTAAAACTATAAACAACAAACAGAAAAAGGCCAATAAATCTTTAAGGCTGATGTTTATCTTAAAAAGATAAAAATAAGACACTATCATTAACCCAAAAACGAATATCTGTTTGGATAAAAGCGATACAATTTTTACAACCTTGGTAAACCTATAAACTTTATAAAATGAAAAAAAGAGGGAAAGAATTAACCAAAAAACTATAATAACTCCTAAATTGATTCCATTATTAGTTAAAAAACTATAAGAAAAAACGGATATTATCAATAAATCTAAAGCGTATAGTATTGGTCTAATTAATTTAGAATAGCGCCCGCCTTTAATCATTTATTATATTGTCAACTAAATCCATATTAAACATGACAAATATACCTTTTTATAGACAAATTACAAGAACTGCTTTGCTTTAAAATGATGCCTAAGAAGATGATTTACTGTCCAATTTATATTCAGGAAAGAACATTAAACACATATAAATAATAAAATTTATTATTCCTCTTTGTGTGGTTAAGTATGATTCTGTAAAAAATAATGCAGCGAATAAGACAAAAACCACTAGAACCAACATGTTTGACGTTTTTATAAATTGTTTTAGCAATAAAAACAGGACAATAACAATCAACAAAAGACCAATTACGCCTATTTCAGAAAATATTTGTAAATATTGATTATGAAAATTATAATGGTAAAACCCATTATATAGTTTATACTTTTTATGCTTATCAATAATTTTACTTTGTGATGCATTTACTCCATAACCCTTTAAAAAAAAATTGTCTTCTTTTAGCAATTCAGAAAAAACTCTTATTTGAAAAAGCCTAATTGAAGAACCACTCCAGGGATAAAAATTTTCAGAAAAATCATTGTTTTTTGTCACTTCTAAAAAATTTTTATCAAATTCTTCCCTAACTCGATTTTTAAATGTTGTTGTTTGTGAGATAAGTATCGCTCCAAATATTAAAAATACAACGATTGCTAATTTTGTTGATTTACTAATATGAACTTTAAAAAAAATAATTATTGTTATTAAAAACAACAAGAATATAATAAGCTTTGAAGACAGTAATATTATCGACACAAAAAGAATAAATATTTCAACAAAAATAATCCTGTTAAATTTCTTCTTTAAAATTAAATGCGTGTATGATAACAAAAAGAAACTTGAAACATAAATGGCATTTAAATCAAAAAGTGATACTAATTTATGATAAAAGAAATTTGAAACTTCATGATTTTTCAAAAAGTTGAATGAAGCATTTAGCACAAAAACAAGGGCAAAAATAGTATTTGAAGTAGCTGTATAATCAAATATAGTATGAATCCCTTTTCTTTTTAAATTGGGAATAAACATAAAAGCCAAAGGAACCAATAAAAGTGGGGCAAACTTTTGTAGTCCTTTTTCAGACTCAGGTAAGTTTATAGTCCAAGTTAGTGATAATAGCATTAAAAGAAATAGACCTATAAGGGGTAAATATTCTTTTATGAGTCTTGGTTTTCTATAGATTACATTTAGAAAACAAATTATAAGCAATATTAATAACGAAATGCTACCAAAAGCATAATTAAGCAATAATGTAGCCAAAACTACAGATATTAAAATCACATATGTTTTTTCAGAATTTAAAAGTACTTTAAGAGTTTTCATATGCTTTACTCATAAGATCCAAATACTGTTGATTAACACTACTCCATTGGAATTCATTTTCAATTTTTAATTTATTTTGACGCATAAAATGTAAATAGTCATTTTTGTTTATCTCCTCAAGATATCTAGATACATCAATTGCATTATCAAAATAGAAAGCGTCTTCTTTCAAAATTGACCTGTTAAATGAATTATTATGACCAATTATAAGGGCATTAGAAGCCATGGCTTCAAGCAAGGACGGATTTGTGCCGCCCACCGAATGCCCATGAAAATATAAATTTGAATGATTTCGCAATGAATTTAGCTTGTTAATGTTAAATATTCCTCCCATAAATAATATGTTTTCATACTTATTGAATTTATTATGAAGATAATTTCCAAATTTTGTTTTTTTATAGTTACCCACAACCAAAAATGGTGTTTTTTGATTTGAAAGGACAACACCGTCTAAAATAACCTCTATGTTGTTTTCGGGTTCCATCCTTGCTATTAACATATTATAGTTTAAGGGTTTTAAATTATATTCAGTTAAAACTTCGTCCTCAATTTTGTTAACTATATTAGCTCCATAGGGAATGTATGTTGATAATAAACCATACTTTTTTTTAAGATATTCCTGAATACCAATAGAATCAGAAATTAAATAATCGCTTTTAATTGCTGCCAGTTTCTCAGCATATTTAAGGAATTTTTGAACTAATGGAGCATATTTTGTTCTTTTCCATTCCAAACCATCCATGTTTGTTAAAACCTTAGCGCTTCTTGGCATTAGAAAATGCCATATAGAACTGCTGGTATATCCCAGTTGAAGAATAATATCAAATTTTTGACTTCTAGCATCCATAATACAATTAAAATCATAAATAAATTGACCAAAAGTGCCCACTAGAAATTCTGGGTCAAACTTGTGCCTCAATTTCACACCCCTAAATAGTTTTTCTTGAAATAGATGATTATGAGAATTATAGACGGTAATGTCATATCCATTTTCCGCTGCATACACCGAAAAAAACTCAGCAAATTGCTCAAATCCACTATAATGATTAGGAATTCCTCTAGTTCCGATTACTGCTATTTTCAAATTTTATTTTGATTTGGTTATCTCTTAAAAAAATTACGCCCCCTAGTATAAGTATTAAATTATCTCGTGGGTTGTAAATTCCTGAAATTACAAGAGTCGAAAATAAATAAAAAAAGCTAAAGCCTAAGATTATATTGTTAATTTGATTCAGATCAAATTCATTAGGGACAATAGGTCTATGGTATAATATCAGCAAAAAAAGCAAGAACATTAAAAAACCAATTATACCAGATTTGTAAAGTATAAACATATAGGCGTTATGGAGAAGTGAAATAAATCGCATACCATGACCTTCACCATCTAATGGCGCTTTAAAACCTAAATCAACGGTTGACCCAAAACCTCTTCCAAAAACCCATGAAAGCACTCCATCATTATTTAAACTTTCTTTGGCTTTTAATGCTTCATAACCTCGCCAATGATCCCATAATTCAGCATGATTGTTTACATCAATTTCAGTAAGGAATATTTCAGCTGGGGCTATTTTTAATTTATACATAAATTTTCCCAACGCCCCTTCTTGATCTCTATCAATCTCTATTGAAAACAGATAGGCATAAAGGGACAATATTAAAATTATAAATGTTCCAAAGTATTTGATACCTTTTTTGGTTAATCGAGTATATCCAAAAAAAGATAAACCAAGCAAAAGTATTATAATGAACATGGTTCTTGAAAAATAGAGGACAAACGATAGTGTTAAAACAAAAAATATAGCTTTTTTATACTCAATAACTAGTTCTTTAGAACTGTAATTAATAATTAAAAATAATAAAGCTATAAGTTCCAAAAAATTATCTCGCCCATAAGTCGACCTCATATTATTTACATCTCCTGTCGCTGCTATTGCATTGAAATTGAACAAAATAACACCTATATGAAATAAAGCCAATATAGTTCCTGCATAAATGGTACTGGTAAAAAGAAATTTTCTGTCTTCTATATGCTTTATAAGCAAATATCCAAGTATAAGCAATGCTACTGGCTTAAAAATGTAAAAAAAATCTTTAATAAAATCAATTATTTTAAAACTTCTGAAGACAGAGCTAAACAATGCAATAAAGAAAATGATGAGTAATGGCAGAAGAATATTTAAAAAGCTTTTAGAAAATTTCAAACTACAGGTTTTTAAAGTCAGTACCAGTGAAATGAGGGTAATTAAAAAAAAACTCTCAACAGACTTAAAGAAGAATGGGCTCAGTAATAGTAAAACAAACAATATTTTATGAAGTGTTATTTTATTGATTGAATTATTCATAACTTTTCATAAATTTCAATAATGTTTGAAACATATTTGTTTTTAGAAAAATGGGTCATGGCGATTTTATATCCGTTAAGAGCCATCCTGTCTCTTTCATGATTATCTCTAATCAATACTTTTAAACACTTTTTTAAAGCTTCTTTATTTTTAGGCTCAAATAACAGTCCCGTTTCATTATGACTGATAATCTCTTTAAGGCCTCCATGGTTTGCGCCTATAACGGCCTTTTTAGACATCATGGCCTCCAAAGCCACCAATCCAAAAGGTTCAGGCTCTGTCGAGGGCACTACCGTAAAATCAAAAATATCATATAAATCCCAAATTTCCTTTTGAAAAGGTATGATTGTACATTTGTCCTGTAAACCATATCGCTTAATCTTTGCGTCTACTTTATCTTTATAAACGGTTTGGTTTGGAGGTATTGAACCCACAAAAATCAAATTAATATTGGGAAACTCCTTTGAAAGGTCATTAAATGCATCAAGTAATAGTTCATGCCCTTTCCATCTACTTATTCTGCCCACTAAACCTATTACAATATTATTAGGGTTTATATTATATCTTCTTTTAAGTATTGTTATTTCTTCTAAACTGGATATTTCTAAATTTCGGCTTATTCCGTTCCAGACAACATGTGATTTCATTTTGAGACTCGCGCTTGAATGACACATACTGTTTTGTGAAGCAACAGAGTTAAAGATAACTTTTTTTGAAAAACCATTTACAAGCTTTGGATAAATAAACTTGGCAAATTTAGGGTGTTCAATAATTTCATGAACATGCCATACATGTGGAATCCCTCTTAATTTTGCATAAAAGCTTCCTAAAAGTACTGCCAAAGTATTTGAATGGATTAAAGCGATTTCCTTCCCTTGAAGCTGCTTATTAATATATTTGATTGATTTAACAATTTTAAATGGCAATTTAAACAGTTCACTGGCTTGAAACATGCCACGAGATAGTTTAAGTACGGGGGTTGTAATATAGGTAATATTTAATTCGTTTAAAACCGCTGTTAATTCTCCTTCGTCCGGTAGAACCACAATAGGGTTGTATTTTGAACTTTCCTTTAAATCCTTTACTAAGTAAAGTAAAGTTTTGTCAGATCCATAAAGTTCAGCCGATTGATGAAAAAATAGAATGTTCTGTTTGTTCATAAATGCTTTAAGATTTTGGCCGGTACTCCACCAATAACAACATTTGGCGGAAAATGACCAGAAACAACAGCTCCTGCGGCTACAACTGAGTTGTCACTAACATAAGCGCCGTCTAAAAACGTAACCTTTGCCCCAACCCATATATTATTACCTAATTCAATCCCTTTATGGTTAACACCTTGTTCTCTAATTAAAAGTTTTTTGTTTGAAAAATTATGGTTTTCCGAATGGAAACTCACATATTGACCCATTATAACATCATTACCAATTGTAATTCCTCCTGCACAACCTAAGAATGAAAAATCGCCTATAGAACAATTATTACCCATTACTACACCTTCTCCCATTTTCTGCAAATGGCTAGTAACCAAAATTTTTGTGTATGACCCAATTTTTACATTATCCCCGAACGATACTTTTTTATTAGAATAACCATCAATAGTCACATTGTTTTCTAATGTGCAATTCTTGCCAAAAACTATTTCTCTTGAATTATTTAAACTTATTCTTCTGCCAAAAAAGATTTGCTTTCCTGTCCTTAAAAACCCTCTTAGTAACATAAACCCTCTTTTAAACAAGACAGATATCAATAACCTGTCCGGAACTGAATTATCAATTTCATACTTTTTCCCAAAAGAAAACATGGTTTTTTGAAAAACAAATCTTAACATGTGGTTGTGGTTATTTTAGTCCTAATATTTATAATCATTTAAAATATATCACGAAATACTATATATTATTTTTTTTAATTTAATAATTGTGTAAGAATATAAATAGTCCCAAATACATAATAATAACGGGGTTTTTCCTGTTTCATATTTTGCCCGAAAGGTTTCGTTTAGGCTTTTTATAATATTTTGATTACTTACACCTCCATAATTCATTCTTGCAGTAACTGTGTTAATTTGGAATGCCTTTAAATGCTTGTTACTTCTTAACAATAACTCGTAATCTCCGGCAATCTTATATGACGTTAAGAAGTTTCCATGTATTATAAAATAATCTCTATTGTGAAAAGCCCCTACATGGGCTATATCCATTCGTCTTTTAAATATTTTCCAAGACCATTCCCTATCTACTAGCTTTAAATCTTTACTTCCTTGAAATATCTGAACTTTGGAATAAATCAAATCGTAATCTGGTCTTTTTGCAATCTCTTTACCATATACTTCAAGGGCGCCTTCTAAATAATAATCATCTGAACCAAGAAACGAAATCCATTTTCCAGAGGAAATTTCTATTCCCTTATTTAAGGCGTCGTAAATGCCTTTATCCTTTTCAGAAATCCACTTATAAGAGATTCCCTTTTTTTTAAATCTATCCTCGTAAGATTTAACAATATCAATCGTTGAATCATCCGAACTCCCATCAACAATAACATATTCAATATTGGGATAATTTTGACTTAAAACAGATTCTATAGTATCCTTTATGGTTTTCTCGCTATTATAGGTAGCCGTAACAACTGTTAAGAGCATCTTTTAATTTTATATATTATTTATGTTGCTGTTGTTCTGAATCCTTAAAAAATATGCCATCTACTTGCAGTAACTGTCCAGTTTCTTTATTAAAAAATCCATTTTCAAGACTATACAGACCAAACCCTTGTTTGGCCAAATAATCAATCATTTGTAGATATGTTAATTCACCTTCATACATTTCTATAATGGACATCTCTACCTGAATACCAATAATACGCTTTAAAGATTCCTTTGCCCCTTCCAAAACATTTTTTTCAAACCCTTGAACATCAAGCTTTAAAAAAACAACCTCTTTAGGAGTCACCAAATTAGAAAATAAATTGTCTAGCATATCAACTTTTATGGTTTCCTTTTCTAAATATACTGCTTCTGGTGCATTTTTTAAATGTTCGGGCATCATATTAAGTAGGGAACTACTAAATGTGTTTTTAGAAACATTTATTTCTAATTCTTCCTTTTTATTTCCTAATGCCATATTGTGCACTGTCCATTTAGTATCATTTTTGGCTCTTTTTTTTAAATTCTCAAAAACATGTCCAACGGGTTCGAAAGATACAATATCACCATTAAAGCCAATCCTCCTAGTAATAGAGGCGTACTGACCGGAATTTGCGCCAACATCTAAAATTTTATTAACATTAAAATGTTTCAGCAATTTTTGTCTTCTTCTTAAATCTGAACTTGGATATTTAACAATGTCAATATCCAATGGGTTTAAAATTTTCTTTACAATATTCAATAGGCTCATTGTTTTAAGTTTTTTGTTTTAAGAATAAAAATGATATTTTCTTTTAACTCTTTAATTGTTGATGCTATAAGCAGGTAATAAATTAAAATTAAAGCGCTTTGGGTGACAAATAGCGACACTACATTACTAATTTTTGTGTTTACAAAATAACTCAGTAACAACAAAAACGACAGGTAACCTAGGAGTTGAAAAAAGACTTTGCCAAAAATAATTTTATATGAAACCTCATTTCTTTGATGATATTCAATAATTATTAAAGAACTTCCAATAATTAAGGCTAAAATCCAACCGGAAATAATGTAAAGGCCATTTCTGGAAAAATATCCAACCAAAAAACAAAATAAAAAATTCAATATCCCGACTACAAAATGTGAAATAACATTCCATTTTAAATTACCGGTTCCTAAATTAACAATATATGAAGAAATATTTAAGGAATTAATCACCCATCCAATGGTTATTATAAACAATACCATAATAAAGTTTTCATTGCTTTCACCCAAAAGTAAGATAGAAATAATATTTGAAAACGGCAGAATCATGACTATTGTTGAAAAGTTCAAAAACAAATTAATAACATTCATTTTCTTGTAGGCTTCAATAATTTTATCATGTCCTAAGGTGGTTTTTAAAGTTACTATCTTAGGGACCAAGTTTTGAATGATGCCTGCAGGAATAGCTCTAACTTGAACCACTAATTTTGATGCCATCTCAAAAATGGCCACAAAATCCAATCCACCGAATCGAGATAATAAAGCCTTTGTTATGGGGTCGTAAAACATTTGTGCCAAACCAATCATTTGAAAACTCATCCCGTAATCGAAAACCTTTTTCATGAGTTCTTTATGCCATTTAAAGTAAAAAAACTTAAATTCCTTTACATATATCAGGTTTAAACCAATTCCTGAAACTAAAAACAAACACGCTTGACATATTTGGGCATAAGCCAACCCTGTTACGTCATACTCCAGAATTAAAAATATGGAAAGAACAGTGTAAACTAAAGTAGCAAAAATAATGGCTATGGATTTTAAAAATGCTAAATTCAGACCTTCTAAAATTGAAAAATACAATCCAGCAATAATATTGATATAAAGAGAAAGTAAGGCATAAAACAATAGTTTTTGACCCATTTCAATCCATTTGTCCTCAATTAAATAACCAATAAAATAATAGCCAAAGAAATAAATCAATAATAAGACAACTCCCAATATCAAACTAACCCCTAATATGGAACTATTTAATATGGCATTTATTTGCTTATATTTATTTAATACGGATAGTTCTGCAGAAAATTTAACCAAACTGCCTGTAAAACCAAAATTACCTATGGTTGCAAGTGATGTTACAGAAAGAATAAGCGACCATAACCCCAGCTTTTCAATTCCTAATGTTTGAATAATATATTTATACAAATAAAACGCACAAAGCGTTACAACAATAACTTGTATGACCGAAAAAATGGAATTATTAATTATTTGTTTATTGTAACTGCTCATTAATTTTTTCCTTTAATAAACCTATTTCAAAATAGTTTTATATTAATTTTTATGGTTGACTAATAGATGAAACGACTTATAACGATATTAAATCATTAGAAACATTAATTGTATTCTTGAAAAATTTACTTCTACTTCTCTTCATAACTTAATATCCCACTTAACAGTTTTTTAAAAGGAATCCTTTGGATATATGAATGGAAAATATGTTTCTACATCTAAATTCTGATGCTCCGATTTCGATATCTGAGATTAAACAGGATAGACTTTCCCAACCATTATAAACTGGAATTAGGCAAATTAACGCGTGAGAATTCATAGGTTTTTGGGATTAAAAATTTTATCTTCCCACTTATCAACCTCATAATTAAATTTTTCCTTAAACTTTGATTTATTTAATACACTATAAATTGGTCTTTTAGCCGGAGTCAGATAGTTTGAAGTTGAGATTGGTTGTAGATTTATTTTTATATTATTAATTTCAAAAATTTTCTTAGCAAAATCAAACCAACTGCATTGACCTTCATTACTAAAATGATAAATTCCATAAAACTCTATGGCCTGCTTCTTTCTTTCATATAAAACATGTTTTAAAATGATGTGCATTATTGCTTCTGCGAGGTCTAAAGCATTTGTAGGCGTCCCTATTTGATCATTGACAACACTTAATTCTGGTCTGGTCTCAGCCAAACGCAACATGGTTTTTACAAAATTATTACCATAAGGGGAATATAACCATGAGGTTCTAATTATAATGTGTTTTGGCCATTCAGCTTGAATATTTTTTTCTCCTTCAAGTTTTGATGCGCCATAGACACTTATAGGATTTGGGGCATCGTCCTCTGTATATGGAGCTTTCTTAAATCCATCAAACACAAAATCTGTTGAAATATGAATCAAAATAGTATTGAGTTTTGAACATGCTAATGCTAGATTTTTGGGTCCAATAGCATTTACTAGAAATGCTTTTTCTTTCTGGGTTTCTGCTATATCTACAGCCGTATAAGCGGCCGTATTGATGCAAAAATCTGGTTTGTAATCATTAAAATACTGTTCTGTTTTTTCCGCATCACAAATGTCTAACTCATCTACATCTATGAATCTAAACTCAAAATCAGAATATTGGTTTATGATACTTTCAATACTCTTCCCTAATTGTCCCTTACCCCCAGTTACTAATACTTTTGTCATAGACTTGCGTTTTCAAGGTTAGGAAGTACTAAATCCTTTTCAGAAATTATAAATTCATGTTCTTTTAATTTCCAGTCTATGTTTAAAGAATTATCATTATAAATGATACCTCCTTCAGACTCTTTGTTGTAAAAGTTATCACATTTATAAGAGAATAAGGCTGTCTCACTTAAAACAATAAACCCGTGAGCAAAACCACGGGGTACAAAAAATTGCTTTTTATTGTCCTCAGACAGTTCAATAGAAACATATTCACCAAATGTTGAGGAGTCCTTTCTTAGATCAACAGCAATATCTAATACTGTACCTTTAATCACTCTAACCAGTTTGGCTTGTGCAAAAGACCCTTTTTGATAATGAAGCCCACGTAAAACCCCCCTAGATGAAAGCGATTCATTGTCTTGAACGAATAAGATATTCTGACCAATAGCTTTATTAAATGCTTGCTGATTATAATTTTCTACGAAGTAGCCTCGTTGATCATAAAATACTTTTGGTTCTAGAATAAAACATCCTTCTAATTTTGTTTCTGATATTACCATTATTTTTTATTCAATAAACCCAATAAATTTTTTCCATAGCCGCTTTTTAATAGAGGCTCCGCTAAGGCTTTAAATTGATTTTCGTTAATATATCCCATTTCATACGCCGCGGCTTCAATAGAGCCTATTTTAAGGCCTTGACGTTCTTCTATAACTTCAACAAATTGGGACGCCTGCATCAAAGACTGAAACGTGCCTGTATCTAACCAAGCGGTTCCTCTGTCTAAAATACTAACGTTTAATTTACCTTGTTTTAAATATTCTCTATTAACATCTGTAATTTCAAGTTCACCTCTTTGGCTAGGTTCAATATTCTTTGCGATTTCTACAACTGAATTATCGTAAAAATAAATACCTGGAACAGCATAATTCGATTTTGGGTCTTTGGGCTTTTCTTCAATTGAAATAGCATGTCCGTTTTTATCAAATTCAACAACGCCATAACGTTCAGGATCATGAACTCTATAAGCATAAATAATGCCCCCTTCAGGATCATTATTACTCTGTAAAAGTTTAGAGAGTCCTGTCCCATAAAAAATATTATCTCCTAGAATAAGCGCCACTTTGTCTGTTCCAACAAAAGATGCTCCTATTATAAAAGCCTCCGCCAATCCGTTTGGCGCCTCCTGAACAGCATATTCAAATCGACAGCCATACTTTTTACCGTCTCCTAACAAATCTTGAAATAAGGGCAAGTCTTTTGGTGTAGAAATAATTAAAATCTCGTTTATACCTGCATACATCAAAGTAGATAACGGGTAATAAATCATAGGTTTATCATAAATAGGCATGAGTTGCTTACTTACCGATAAAGTTAAGGGGTGCAATCTTGTTCCAGAACCTCCAGCTAAAATAATTCCTTTCATATTAGTTATACTGTTTTTGATAGTATTTTTGATACTCTCCGCTAGTTACATTTTTTAACCAATCTTCATTGCTTAAATACCAATCTATTGTTTTGGAAAGTCCTTCTTCAAAAGTTACGGAAGGTTTCCATCCTAATTCTTTATTCATTTTTGAGGCATCAATGGCGTATCTTAAATCATGCCCAGGTCTGTCTTTAACGTAAGTGATTAATTTTTCTGAACTACCTTTTGGGCGATTCAATTTTTCATCCATTTGAGCACATAAAAGTTTAACTAAATCAATGTTTTTCCATTCATTAAATCCGCCTATATTGTATGTTTCTCCTTGTTCTCCTTTATGAAACACCAAATCAATCGCCTTCGCATGGTCTTTCACATACAGCCAGTCTCTGGTATAATTCCCGTCACCATAAACCGGCAACGATTTATTATTAATAATATTATTTATAAATAACGGAATTAACTTTTCAGGAAATTGGTTTTGTCCATAATTATTAGAACAATTGGTTATCACATAAGGCATGCCATACGTCTCGCCATAAGCTCTAACAAAATGGTCGGAACTTGCTTTTGATGCAGAATAAGGTGAATTTGGGTCATAGGACGTGGTTTCAGTAAACAGTCCTGTTTGTCCTAAAGTGCCATACACTTCATCGGTGCTAATATGATAAAATAACTTGCTTTTATAATTGCCTTTCCATAAATTTTTAAAGGCATTTAGTAGAATCATGGTGCCAATAACATTCGTTTTAACAAAAGCCAACGGATCTTCAATAGATCTATCTACATGAGATTCTGCCGCTAAATGAATAACGCTTTCAAATTTATGTTTATTGAATAACTCATTTATAAAAACTTCATTGGTAATATCTCCTTTTAAAAAAGTATAATTAGATTTATTCTCAATATCCTTTAAATTCTCCAAATTTCCTGCATAAGTCAGGGCATCTAAATTAAAAATGTGGTATGCTGGATATTTTTCAACAAATAACCTTACTAAATGTGACCCTATAAATCCTGCGCCACCTGTTATAAGAATTGTCATTAATTTATATTTTGTTTTTTTCTAATTGCTTTTTATAAAAAGAACTAAAAATTTTAATAAAAACAAATATTATGATAAACAAAAGAGGTAATATAAGCTTTGTTTTTCCATGAATAGATTCGGTGTTTTTTATATTAATGGTCGAGCTGGTATCCTTAATTATTTTATTCTGGTTTACCAATTCAATTCTGTTGTTCCCTTGTTCGACTATTAAGTTGTTTTTGGTACCAATTACATCATTCAGTTGTGTGTTTTCGTTATAATAAATAAGTTTGTCGTTATTCTGTGATCCATTAACTTCTTTAGAAAAACTATTTAAAACACCATTTATTTGTGAAATAACAGAATCATTAGCGGTCATTTTCAATTTAAGATTGTTCTGACTTTCTTTTTGAATTTCTTTATAGTAATCAGAGTCATTTAAATAATCTAAAATAGGCTGTACTGTTTTTTCTTGACTTGTAATATTGCTTGTTGAAAAACTTATAATATGATAGGGATAATTTTTACTTGTAGTCTTGTCCATAATCACCTTATCAATTTTAACGTCCTCTGCCATTAATTTAATTAAATCAAATTTTTCTGGTTTATTCTCAATAAAACTGTAGACATCAACAATAGGCTCTATCATGATGCTCTTTAAATACTTTGGCTCTTTAATTCCAAGCGTTTCTTTTAAAAAAACAGTGTCGTTTTCCTTAATTTTTGAATCTATTAAATCAATTCTGGCATACAAGTAATCATTCGATCCAAAATTTGGTCTCACAATAATACTGTGATTATAGCTTTTTATACTTTTGTCTATTAAATACCCTAAGACAATGCCAATTATTACTAAAGCACCAAAAATGAGTGCATGTCTTTTCACAAAAAGAATTGCCTTAAAAATTTTTGATGAGATAGTTTCAAAAAACCCACCTATTATTTTTGAAATTTGAAATAAATCAATTTCTTGATTATCATAATTGTTTGAAGAATTCGAATTCATTAGTGTTTAAGTTAGTTGAAAAGTTGTTCTAATATTTTTCTTGTGATGACATAAGTAGGCCGCACACCTGTGGTACCTAAACCTCCTGAGGCCAAAGTACTTCCTGTTTCTAAAGGATTATCACTGGCATAATAGGCATACCGTACTTTAACCTCTGGACTAATACTTCCTCTTACTTTTGAAGCAGCTTGAATGGCCTTTTGATAATGAGCACCCTCCATTTCCAATCCAATCACACTCCAGGTGGAATTAAAAAAGAATTTTAAAATATCTTTATTCTGCAATGAGGTTCCTAATACGGTAATCATCGCCCCTTCATACACATCCACTCCTTGCCCTTCAAGGTCTTGTTTAGAAAGTTCATTTTTAAAAGGATAGTTGTCTGCTGTTCCTTCAAAAATGTGCGCAGACGGAATCATAATATCACCTTTCCCTCCATCAAGAATCCCTGCTTTTCCCATTATAGATATAGATTCTACATTCAAATGTACTTTCTTTCCTTTTGTTTTATATGGCTTTAATAGTTCATCAATGGTTTCATAGGCTTGTTCTCCAAAAGCATAATCCATAACTAATATTACCGGCTTTTTGTCATTTAAAGCCGTTTCATTAGTCTTAATATCAATTTTTGAAACATCTATTTTACTCGTGTCAAAAATTTGAACATCAATATTAGTCCCTGAGGTGTCAGGTATAAATTGCATGCCGTTTTGCAATGCCTCTTTAGTTACTTTATCTCTTAATTCTTTATTTCCACTTAAGCTTAATGCTTCATAAACTTGAAAATTTGTCTTTTTTGCAGATTCGCTTTTTAAAGCACTTGGCGCAAATAGTGTA
>JAHENA010000140.1 GCA_024643405.1 Flavobacteriales bacterium
GTAGGTGAAGTAGCACGCATTATTGCAAGGCGTTATGGAGAGCAAAGCGAAAAAGAAAGTGATAAAGACAAAGATCTAGGAGAGGAGCTTGCAGATGTATTATTTGTAGTGTTATGTTTAGCAAACCAAACCGGGGTTAATTTACAAGAAGCTTTTGATAAGCGCATGGATAAAAAGGGTAAACGAGATCATGACAGGCATCATAATAACGAAAAATTGAAATAAATAATAAGTATCTTTAGCGCTTCATTTATGAAGCGTTTTAAATTTTTTTATGAATATTATACTTCAAAAGTCTACTATAAAAAGGAAATCTGCAATTCAAATAACCGGTTCAAAAAGTGAATCAAACCGCTTGTTGTTACTTCAGGCATTGTACCCTGAATTTCAAATAGAGAATGTGTCAAATTCTGACGATAGCCGATTGATGATGAATGCCTTAAAATCAACCTCCGAGATTATTGATATTCATCATGCAGGCACAGCAATGCGGTTTTTAACTGCGTTTTTTGCAATTCAAGAAGGAAGAGAGATTATATTAACTGGGTCTGACCGAATGAAAGAACGGCCTATCAAGATCTTGGTAGATGCCTTACAGTCATTGGGAGCTCAAATTGAATATATGGAAAATGATGGATTTCCGCCCTTGAGAATTTATGGGCAAAACTTGGCCCAATCAAAAGTAAGTCTTCAGTCCAATGTGAGCAGTCAATATATTTCGGCTTTATTGCTTATTGCTTCTAAACTTGATAATGGTTTGGAGTTGACTCTTGAAGGTGACATTACATCCATTCCATATATTAAAATGACACTCAGTTTACTGGATGAGATTGATGTAAAATCAACATTTATTGATAAAGTCATTACCGTTCAAAAAAATGATAAAAAATTAAAGCCTAAAACATTAGTGGTGGAATCAGACTGGTCATCAGCCTCTTATTTTTACAGCATTGTTGCGTTAGGTAAAATTGGTACAGAAATAACCCTTTCTTCCTATAAAGAAAACTCTTTACAAGGCGATTCAGTTTTAGCAGAGATATATACACATTTTGGCGTAACAACCATTTTTAGTGATAATAAAGTGATATTAAAAAAGGAATCAAATATCCTGAATCCATTAGTTCTTAATTTACAAATGGCACCTGATATTGCTCAAACCATTGCTGTGACTTGTTTTGCATTAGGAGTTTCATGCCATTTGACAGGCCTTCATACCTTGAAAATTAAGGAGACAGATAGATTGGTAGCCTTAAAAACTGAAATTGAAAAACTTGGCGGACAAGTAACAATCACCAATGACTCGTTACTACTTTCAGAAGGGCAAACCATTAAAAAAATGGTTACAATAGCGACCTATAATGATCACAGAATGGCCATGGCCTTTGCTCCTTTAGCTTTAAAAACAGAGTTAGTTATTGAAAATGCCGAAGTAGTTTCAAAATCATATCCAACCTTCTGGCAAGACTTAAAATCTATAGGTTTTAAGATTGCACAATAATAATCACGTAAATACTTGACAAGGCCTACTTTGAGATTGTATATTTGCACCCTTTCAAAAAAACAATAAAAACGAACAAATGAAATTATCACACTTTGGCTTCAACTTACCAGAAGAATTATTAGCAGAATATCCTTCAGAACATAGAGATGAGTCGCGCTTAATGGTTATTGACAGAAAAAAGCAAACCATTGAACATAAATTGTTTAAAGACCTCATTGATTATTTTAATGAAGATGATGTATTAATACTTAATAACACCAAAGTATTTCCTGCTAGATTATATGGGAACAAAGAAAAAACAGGTGCACGTATTGAAGTGTTTTTATTGAGAGAGTTAAATGAAGAACAACGTTTATGGGATGTGTTGGTCGATCCGGCTCGTAAAATACGTATTGGTAATAAATTATATTTTGGAGATGATGATACTTTAGTAGCTGAAGTTATTGATAATACCACTTCTAGAGGAAGAACTTTACGTTTCCTTTTTGATGGATCTTACAAAGAATTCCGTAAAAAATTAACAGAATTGGGTGAAACACCACTTCCAAAATACATTAAAAGGAAAGTGGAGCCTGAAGATGAAGAAAGATACCAAACCATTTTCGCGAAAAATGAAGGTGCTGTAGCAGCACCAACTGCGGGTTTACATTTCTCAAAACATCTATTAAAAAAATTAGAGATTAAAGGAGTTAATTTTGCAGAAGTTACATTGCATGTTGGGTTGGGAACCTTCAACCCTGTTGAGGTTGAAGATTTGTCAAAACACAAAATGGATAGCGAAGAATTAGAAATTAATTCTAAAGCTGTTGAGATAGTTAATAAAGGAATTAAAGATAAAAGACGTGTTTGCGCTGTAGGTACAACTGCCATGCGCGCTATTGAAAGTTCTGTATCTTCAAATGGAATGCTTAATGAAATTGAGGGATGGACGAATAAATTTATTTTCCCTCCTTATGATTTTAGTATTGCAAACTGTATGGTGACTAACTTTCATACACCAAAATCAACGCTTTTAATGATGGTGTCTGCTTTTGCGGGTCATGATTTAATCAAAAAAGCCTATGCGGAAGCCATTAAAGAAAAGTATAAATTTTACAGTTATGGTGACGCCATGCTGATTATATAAATTATGAAAAGGCCTTGTTAAAACAAGGCTTTTTTATTTGAGTTCAAATTTCAATTAAAAGGCGTAAATCAGGTAATCGATTTACTATTTTTGCAACATCTATGGCAACAACAAAAAAAGACATTCGTGCTTTAACCAAAGACGAACTTAGGGCATTCTTTGAAAAGCAAGGTGATAAAGCCTTTCGTGGAAATCAAGTGTATGAATGGTTATGGCAAAAAGCGGCCTATAGTTTTGATGATATGACCAATCTGTCAAAAGAAACCAGGCATATGCTGGAAACTCATTTTGTTATTAATAATATTGAAGTGAGCACCATGCAACGCAGTAGTGATGGGACCATTAAAAATGCTGTAAAACTTCATGATGGTTTAATAGTAGAGTCGGTTTTAATTCCCACAGCCACGCGGACTACCGCTTGTGTATCCAGTCAAGTGGGTTGCAGTTTAGATTGTCTGTTTTGTGCGACAGCCCGGTTAAAACGCATGCGTAATTTAAATCCTGATGAAATATATGATCAGGTAGTCGCTATTGATAAAGAAAGTAAATTATATTTTAAAAGACCTTTGAGTAATATTGTGTTTATGGGTATGGGTGAGCCTCTCATGAATTATAATAACGTCATTAAAGCAATTGAAAAAATTACATCTCCAGAGGGTTTGGGAATGTCGGCTAAGAGAATCACCGTATCAACATCAGGAGTACCAAAGATGATAAAAAAGATGGCTGATGATGAGGTTAAATTTCATTTAGCGGTGTCTTTACATTCTGCTATAGATGAGGTGCGCACAACCATTATGCCATTTAACGAGACCTTTCCATTGGAAGATTTGAAAGAAGCTTTACAGTACTGGTATGCCAAAACCAATGAGGCCGTTAGTTATGAGTATGTAGTTTGGAAAGGGATTAATGACTCTCAAAAAGATATTGATGCCTTAATTAAGTTTTGTAAATATGTGCCTTGTAAAGTCAATATCATTGAATATAACCCCATTGATGACGGCGATTTTAAACAAGCCTCTAAAGAGTCTATACAACAGTATATTCAGCAATTAGAAAAAAACAGAATTGTGGTGAATGTGCGTCGCAGCAGAGGGAAGGATATTGATGCCGCATGTGGACAATTAGCTAATAAGTCCTAAATATTAATTATTTTAGGATTTTTAAACAATCATAAATAATTTCATTCTAAATAGTATCTTTGGTTCTTCACATGAAGATTGTAGAACAAATAAAACAACCTATTGCCTTTGAGATGGAGCTTTTTGAACAAAAGTTTCAACTCTCCATGTCCAGTAAAGTTGCTCTGCTAAACAGAATTACCCATTACATAGTTAATCGCAAAGGGAAACAAATGCGTCCCATGTTTGTGTTTTTGGTATCAAAAATGGTATCCAATGGAGAAATCAGTGAGCGCACTTATAGAGGGGCGTCGGTAATAGAACTCATTCATACAGCCACTTTAGTGCATGATGATGTGGTTGATGATAGTAACCGCCGCAGAGGTTTTTTCTCAATCAATGCCCTTTGGAAAAATAAAATTGCCGTTTTGATAGGCGATTATTTATTATCAAAAGGCTTATTGTTGTCCATTGATAATAATGATTTTGACTTACTTAAAATCATTTCCATTGCCGTGAGAGAGATGAGTGAAGGTGAATTACTTCAAATTGAAAAAGCACGGAAACTGGATATTACGGAAGCGGTTTATTATGAGATTATTCGTCAAAAAACCGCCACATTAATTGCAGCCTGCTGTAGTTTAGGGGCCGCATCAGTAAAACCGGAATCTCAACATGTTGAAACCATGCGAAAGTTTGGAGAGCTTATTGGTATGGCTTTTCAAATTAAGGATGATTTGTTTGATTATACTGAAGACCAAATTGGTAAGCCCACCGGCATAGATATTAAAGAGCAAAAAATGACCTTACCACTGATTTATGCGTTGAATCAGGCTTCAAAAAAAGATAAAAGCTGGTTAATCAATTCTATTAAAAATTACAATAAAGATAAAGTACGAGTTAAAGAAGTTATTGCATATGTAAAAAATAACGGCGGTTTAGATTATGCTGTTCAAAAAATGAAACAGTTTCAAAATGAGGCACTTCAAATATTGAGAACCTATCCCGAATCAGATTATAGAAATTCACT
>JAHENA010000061.1 GCA_024643405.1 Flavobacteriales bacterium
TGAAAATTCTAATGCTAACTGAAGACCTGCTAAACCATTTCCAATAATAATATAATCGAAATGATTAGTTAAAAGCATTTATTTGAAGTAATTATTGTTTGAAGTATTTAAATGGAACAAATAACATTCCAAAACATTCACCTTGCTCTTTTCCTAAATGTTTATGATGAATTTTATGAGCGCGTCTTACCCCTTTAGCGTACCATCCATTAGCGTTTCTGAATAATTTAAATCGCTGATGAATAAAGATGTCATGAACAAGAAAATAAGCAGCCCCATAAGCCATGATTCCTAATCCTATAGGTAAGCAATACCATATATTTTCATAGCTCCACAAATAGAAGCAGGTCATACTTACTATGGCATAAAAAATAAAAAAGGCGTCATTACGCTCAAACCAACTATCATGGTCTTTTTTATGATGATCTCTGTGAAGACTCCATAAAAAACCATGCATAATGTATTTATGTGTAAACCAAGCCATAAATTCCATAATGCAGAAAACGGTAATAAACACTAATATCCAATATAAAGTTTGCATGCTATAAATTTACATTAAATTTAATTGATATTTTACATAACTACGCATCAAGAGTTCTATTTTTTTATGATTCGAGACCCGTATTCTAGCTTGTTTTATTTTTAAAGCAGGTGTTTTTTTAAGTTTTTTTAATAATTGATTGTAATATCTGTAAGCCATGAAAACTCCAAATTTCGCCTCAATTGGTAGCATTTTTATTCCTTGAAGTCCTTTTGTGAAATCTTGTTCTATGTCTTGTATAATATCTTGTTTTGCAAGCTCATCAAGATTATTCAAATCGGCATTTGGGAAGTAACTTCTATCTAAACCTTCATGGTCCGCTTTTAAATCTCTTAAGAAATTTACTTTTTGAAATGCAGAACCCAATGACATAGCCATATCTTTTAGTTCATTATATTTTGCATGATCTCCTTTAACAAAAACCTTTAAGCACATAAGGCCTACAACATCTGCAGAACCATAAATGTATTTTTTAAATTCTTCTTCAGTTAGATAGTTCGATTTATACAAATCCAGATGCATACTTTCCATAAAGGAATCCACTAAGTGTTTGTCAATTTGATACTTATGGTATGTATATTGAAATGAATTTAGAATAGGATTTAAACTAATTCTATTTTCCAAAGCATCTTCTAAATCTCTGGAGAAGTTATGGAAAAGGACTTTTTTATCATAATCATGAAAAGAATCTACAATTTCATCCGCAAATCTTACAAAGCCATATATATTATAAATGTCCGCTCTAATAGATTTGGCAAGCATTTTAGTTGCTAAAGAGAATGACGTGCTGTATGATTTTGTGACAATCTTACTGCAATGGTATGAAACGGTATCAAATAATGATTTCATATTATAAACTATGGTGTTTCGTTATTAAATCTGCCACTAATTTACCTGAAATTAAAGAAGGTGGAACGCCTGGTCCAGGAACTGTCAATTGTCCCGTAAAAAATAAATTCTTTACTTTTTTACTTTTTAATTTAGGTCTTAAGAATGCCGTTTGTGTTAATGTATTTGCCATTCCATATGCATTCCCTTTGTATGAATTATAGTCCTTTACAAAATCATTAACACAAAAAGATTCTTTAAATATAATATGATTTTTTATTTTTTGAGAAGTTAATTTTTCAAAACGGGTCATTATTTTTTCAAAATAAATGTCTCGAAGTTCAGAAGTATCTTCTAAACCTGGTGCCAGTGGAATTAAAAAGATGCCTGCTTCTTGGCCTTCTGGAGCCGAATTTATATCTGTCTTACTCGGAAAACTGGCATAAAATAATGGGTTCTCTGGCCATTTTGGTGAATCATAAATAGCTTCGGCATGTGTATCAAAATCCACATCAAAAAAAAGTGTATGATGATTTACATTTTTGAGTTTTTTATCAAATCCAACGTAAAACAATAGGGAAGAAGGAGCGAATGTCTTTTTACTCCAATAACGTTCTGAGTATTGTCTATAAGGATTTTCTAATAAAGTTTCAGTATGATGATAATCTGCTCCACTCAAGACGATATCACTAAGATGGGTTTTGCCATTTATTATAATTCCCCTTGCCTGATTATTGTCAACTATTATTTTATCAATTGCGCAGTCGGTCTTAATTTTTACCCCAAGTTCTTTGGCTAGTGATTCCATAGCTAAAATCACTTGATACATGCCGTTTTTTGGATGAAAGGTTCCTAAACCAAAATCGGCATAATTCATAAAACTATAGAATGATGGAGTGTCACTCGGTTTAGCTCCTAAAAATAAAACCGGAAATTCAAGAATTTTTACAAGTCGATCATTTTTAAATTCTCTTCTAACATCCCTCTTAATATTACTAAAGAATTGATTGATTTTTTTTGCTGTTTGAAAGGTTACCAATTCTAAGGGAGAAACTCCAGGATTATAAACTAAATCTTTTATAGCGATGTCATAATTATTTTTAGCATTTTCTATAAATTTTTGAAGTTTTATAGAAGACCCTTTTTCCTCTTTTTCAAAGGCTAAAATAATTTTATCTAATGTGTCCTCAATGGTGATGTAATCATCAACACCAAAATACACACTGTATGCAGGATTCAATTTTTCAAGCTTGTAATAGTCAGAAGGTAATTTATTAAAGTCAGAAAAAAACCGTTCAAAGACGTCTGGCATCCAATACCATGTTGGACCTATGTCAAAAGTGAAACCGTTTTTTATTAGTTGCCTTGCACGGCCTCCAATAGTTTTATTTTTTTCAAATACTGTAACGTCATAGCCATATTTAGCTAAATAGCATGATGCTGCTAACGACGAGAATCCAGAACCTATTATTGATATCTTCATATGTTTAACAAAAGTAGTCAAAAGCTAAACAAAAAAAAGATATTTAACTTAATTTTTGTAAATTGTTGATTAATTCTTTAATATCTAAAAAAGGTGTTACTTTCTTAGGAAGATCTTCTAAGTCTATATGTTTTACTAAATAACCTAAAATCCAAAGTTCATTGTCTTTGTTTAATAAAAGTTTCTGATAAAAGTCCTCTAAATAACTGGCAAGATGTTCTTTCTCTGGTTTGACAGTGAAATATGAAATAAAAATAATTTCATTAAAAAATTTCAATAAATCTGTTAAATTATCTGTAGGAATACTTTGTCCTAAAAATAGGGTATCATAACCCTTATTTATCAATTTATAGTTAATGAATAAAAGGCCAATATCATGAATTTCATTTTCAGGAAGAAAAAATACGAATGTCTTTTTACAATTATTTTTAGGAGCGTCCTGAGATTTCTCAATGTTCAGTAAAATTTTTTGTTTGATCCGAGTTGAAATGAAGTGCTCATGTGCCGGCGTAATGGTATCAGTTTGCCACAAAAGCCCTATTTCATTTAAAAGAGGAACAAAAGCGTCATAAAAAATTTCTTTAAATGTTTTTTTGGTTAATAGGTCATTGTAAGTCCGAGAAAATAATTGCTGGTCAAAAGTTAGCATAGCAAGTTTAAGATCATTTATACTGTGGTCATCACTTTTAAGATCTTTTGCAGCAACTTCCTTAACTAAAGACGCAATATCTTCATAATTTAATTTAGAAATTTTTGAAATTTTGTAACCATTATTATTTAAAAAGGCGACATTCAATATTTTCTGGAGGCTTTCGGTAGCGTAATAACGTATGTTAGTATCTGTTCTTTTTGGTTGAAATAAGTTATAACGTTTTTCCCAAATTCTTATAGTATGAGCTTTAATTCCGCTCAGATTTTCTAAATCTTTGATACTAAACTCTGTCTTAATATTGTTCATATTTTAAAAAAAATAGTTAAACAAAATTAAATAAAATATTTAGTATAAAAAAATTTGAATGAATTATAAAAAAAAGTGCGCACGAGAAGACTCGAACTTCCACATTCTAAGCGAATACTAGCCCCTCAAGCTAGCGCGTCTACCAATTCCGCCACGTGCGCAAATGAATTATGTAAAAATAAAAAAAGTTAAGCAATGTGCTTAACTTTTTTAGTGACCGGGCTGGGGCTCGAACCCAGGACCCTCTCCTTAAAAGGGAGATGCTCTACCAACTGAGCTACCAGGTCATTTGTTTTTCTCTAACGAGGGTGCAAATATAAAATGTTTAATTTATAAAACAATGCTTTTTTAGAAGATTTTTTTGTTTTTTTGTTGTGCTTTAACGTATGTTTTTAATAATCAATTCAAAGCAAGTTTATGATTGTAGTTTTAATTGGGTACATGGCTTCCGGAAAGTCTAGTTTAGGTAAAGTTTTAGCAAGAAGGTTAAACTATAATTTTATTGATTTAGACGATTTTATCGAAACAAAAGAGCACATGGCTGTTAAGACCATTTTTGATGTTAGGGGAGAGATTTATTTCAGAAAAGTAGAGAGTCAATATCTACAAGAAATCATTCATGATGTTAATCATACGGTTTTATCTCTGGGAGGAGGAACTCCTTGTTATGGGAGTAATATGAGTACTATTTTAAGTTCTGAGAATGTTAAAAGTATTTACCTAAAAGCATCTATTCCATCTTTAATTAGTCGATTAAAAAATGAAAAAGAAAAGCGTCCATTAATTTCACATATTAAAACTAATCATGAATTAACAGAATTTATTGGTAAACATTTGTTTGAAAGATCACCATATTATGATCAAGCGCAATTTAAAATTATAACAGATAATAAATCTAGAGAAGAAATTGTTGACGAAATGGTTAACCTGTTAATCTAAATACGCTTCAAAAACCGGTCCTTCTAATACAATTTGAACATGTTCATGCAATGAAGTAGACAAAGAAATACCTTTAAAATCTGCCTTTACAGGATATTTTTTATGGTTTCTATTCACTAAAACGGCTGTTTTAAATTGCTTTAAAGGAACATTCAAAAAGTGTTTAACACCATAAATTAAGGTAGTCCCTGAGTTTAATACATCATCTACTAAAATCAACGATTTATTTTTATATTCATTAGCTGGAATAGATGTTTTTATGTTTTCTAAAGGGTTCCTTTTATTGATTGAAACTTTACAAAGTACAGGATTAATGTCAGAAATTTTCTGAAGAACCGTTTTTAGTTTTTTTGCGAAGATGTATCCATTTTTATCGATACCTGCTAGAATTATTTCCGTCTCATTCACATTGTTTTCATAAATTTGAAAAGCAATACGTCTTATTTTGTTGTTGATTTGATTGTGTGTCAATATGATATTTTTTTCAACAGTCATCATTACGGTTTATTTAATTAAAGTATAAAATTACTCATTTTCGTCATTAAAATTATCCATATCTCTTCTATCTTTTTTAGTTGGTCTGCCAACACCTTTCTTTCTATAATAATCTTGAGATAATTTTAAAAACTCTTGAGCTTCAAACTGCTCTTTTGGAGTTTTATCAGTTCTATATATGTCAACAAGTTTCGCTCCAATTCTGTTGTCAGGTATATCATTTACAACAAGGTGATAATTTATTTGATCTTTTCTTAATTCAATTAAATCTTGTGGATAAACTTCTCTGCTGGGTTTAACAATTTCTTTATTTATCCTAACATGACCTTTCTTGCAGGCAGTGGTGGCAATAGTTCTTGTTTTATAATACCTTATGCACCATAAATACTTATCAATACGCATATTATTTTTGTAAAACTACGTTAATGTTGTTGTGCAAAATTATATTAAAATTGTATCTTGCGACCTCAAAAATAAGCAATAATGAGAATAAGAAAAATAGCTCTGTATATTTTAGGTATATCACTCGGTTTTATAGCATGTAAAAAGAATGATGTACCGTCGGTTGTGCCAGATAGGGACAGGGCTGAACAACAAATTATAGATAATGATTCAATAGTTGGTTATTTACAAACACATTATTATAATTCAAGTGCTTTTGGAGCATCTAATACAAACCCAAGTTTAGATGATTTACAAATTTCTGAACTTCCTGAAGACGGTATTTTACCTGATCCAGCTAATAATACTTTATTAATTGATGCGGTTGAAGCCTTACCAGCTGTTTTTGCCGAAACAGACTATGTGTTCTATATTTTAAAATTAAATCAAGGAGGTGGTGATTCCCCTAAATTTTGTGATAAGGTAAGAGTTAATTATGAAGGTACCTTACTGAATGATAATCTATTTGATAGTACGGCAAACCCGGTAACTTTTGATTTATTAGGTTTAGTTCCAGGATGGCGTAAAGCCTTGCCATATTTTAATACTTCTGAAGGGTTTAATGATGTTGGGGATGGAACTATAGAGTTTTATAATTTTGGATTAGGGGTATTGTTTTTTCCTTCTGGCTTAGGTTATTTTTCTGGATCAACAATTAATATTCCGGCGTATTCACCGTTAATTTTTAGTATTGAATTATTTCAAATGTCTCAGAATGATGATGATAATGATGGTGTTCCTTCTTTTATGGAAGATTTAAATAATGATGGAGATTTTACTTTAGAGTTTGATGATACAGATGGAGATAAAATTCCAAATTATGTAGATTTTGATGATGACGGAGATGGCAAATTAACTTCAAATGAAATAATAATCACCACTTATAATGAAGCTACAAAAGAAGCCATTGAAAATTTACCGTTAGAAGCAGATCAGGTACTGATAAAAATAAAGAAAGAATTAGATGGGACTTTTACAGGTACTGTGATAACTCTATATGATTCTGATGGTAATGGAATTCCTAATTACCTCGATAAGAACAAATAAAAGTATTTGATTACAGGTTACAAAAAAGCTCGCAATTGCGAGCTTTTTTATTTACTTGAAATTTTTAAAAAATTATAAAACAAAGGATAGACTCAAAATCAACTGATTTGGTCGCGTATCTAATCTGCTTGCAGTACTTCCACCTAAATTAGTGGTAATAAATTTTGCTTCATTATTACTAAACCCTCTTTCATAGCGTAAATCAATCCCTATCTTTTGAAGATTTAAACCAATACCAAAATTCAGCCCTACAGAAAAATCATTTTCAACATCTTTAATTGATATACCGCTAAATTCAGAATCTAAAATATACTGAAATGATGGACCAGCAAAAACACTTACAGGACCAAGAACATTAAGACCTACTAGCATTGGAGCATCAATTTTTTGCATTTTAAAGGTATCACTGTCATAATCACTTTTTGTACTTGTGTAAACTAATTCAGGTTTAAAATAGATTTTATTTCCAATTTTACCATATAAACCCAAATGATAGCCAATATTTCCATCGGGCTTTTGGGCATTTGAGCCAATCGACTCAAAATAATCACCATTGGCATTATAATTTAAACCTGCCTTTAAACCAAAACCACCTAAGGATTGAGCAAAAGTTGAAGTCGATATTAACACAAAAAATAATGCGAGTAAAAATATATTTTTACTCGCATTGAATTCACTTTTTAGATTTTTCATAATATTCGTTTTTAAGATTTGAAGTATTCTTAAATCAAAAACGTTGCCAAACGAATATTATTTTCTTTTTATTACAGATTCCGCTTTTGAAACAATTGAAGCACTGTTTAAACAATACTTTTCCATTAATTGCGCGGGCGTTCCAGATTCTCCAAAGGTATCATTAGTACCTATAAATTCTTGAGGTGTTGGTCTGTGCAACGATAAAACGCGCGCTACACTTTCGCCTAAGCCTCCAATGATATTATGTTCTTCCGCAGTTATAATACATCCTGTTTTTGAAACGGATTCTAAAATTGCTTTTTCGTCTAACGGTTTAATCGTATGGATATTGATAACTTCTGCAGAAATGCCTCTTTCCAATAAGACTTTAGAAGCTTCTAAAGCTTCCCATACTAAATGTCCTGTAGCGACAATAGTCACATCTTTTCCTTCGGTTAATTTAATAGCTTTTCCAATTTCAAATTTTTGATCTGCCGGAGTAAAAACGGGTACTGCTGGTCTACCAAAACGTAAATAAACCGGTCCTTGATGTTCAGCAATGGCAATAGTAGCTGCCTTCGTTTGATTGTAATCACAAGTATTAATAACAGTCATACCTGGAAGCATTTTCATAAGTCCGATATCCTCTAAGATCTGGTGGGTTGCCCCATCTTCACCTAAAGTTAAACCGGCATGCGAAGCACAAATTTTTACATTCTTTCCTGAATAGGCTATACTTTGACGTATTTGGTCATAAACACGACCAGTTGAAAAGTTAGCAAAAGTTCCTGTAAATGGAATTTTCCCACCTATAGTTAATCCAGCTGCAAGACCCATCATATTTGCTTCTGCAATACCTACTTGAAAAAAGCGATCAGGATTTTCTTCAATAAACTGATCCATCTTTAATGAGCCTATCAAATCAGCACATAGTGCTACAACATTGGGATTCGTTCTTCCTAGTTCTGTTAAACCAGCACCAAAACCACTTCTTGTATCTTTCTTTTCTGTATATGTATATGTCTTCATTTTTTTTCTAATTGGGAATTAATAATCTCCTAATGTTTCTGGGTTTTGAGCTAATCCAATAGCTAACTGTTCATTATTTGGTGCTTTACCATGCCAAGCATGCGTATGCATCATAAAATCAACTCCATGACCCATAACCGTTTTTAAAAGGACACAAACAGGTTTGCCTTGGCCGGTTTTTGATTTTGCTTCAGACATACCTTTTAAAATAGCAATCATATTATTGCCTTCTTCAATTTCAAAAACAATCCATCCAAAAGCTTCAAACTTTTCTTTTATACTACCCATAGGTAACACGGTATCTGTTGATCCGTCTATTTGCTGTCCATTAAGATCTATAGTTGCAATAATATTATCAACTTTTTTTGCAGAAGCATACATAATAGCTTCCCAGTTTTGCCCTTCCTGTAATTCCCCATCACCATGCAATGAGTAAACGATGTGATGATCATTATTAAGTTTTTTTGCTTGAGCCGCACCTAATGCAACAGATAGACCTTGACCAAGTGAACCAGAAGCAACTCTAACACCAGGTAAACCTTCATGAGTTGTAGGATGTCCTTGCAACCTAGAATCAATTAATCTAAAAGTACTTAATTCATCAATAGGGAAATAGCCAGCACGTGCTAAAACACTATAGAAAGCAGGTGAAATATGGCCATTTGATAAGAAAAATAAATCTTCTCCAATTCCATCCATGTTAAAACCTTCTTTTCTAGTCATGATTACATTGTAAAGTGCTACCAGAAATTCAGTACAGCCCAATGAACCACCAGGATGACCAGAGTTTACTTTATGCACCATTCGTAAAATGTCTCTTCTTACTTGAATGGTTAAATCATTTAAATGTTGAGTGCTTGGCATGTCTTAATTAATTAAATTTTGTGTCGCAAAAATAACTTTTTATGCTAGTTTTTCAAAGTAATACGGTTCTATTTTAACCAAATATCGTGCAGTGTTAACAAGTTTATTTTTTGTCAATAACAATTGATATAATGTTTAGTTATTGATCTTTGATTGTGCGTCTTAATTTGGATGATTTCGAATCAGTGAACCAACATATTAATAGAATAAAGTTAAATTAAAATTAAAAAAATATGTAGGTTTGCCGACTGATGATTTTATGAATATGCAATTTGAGTTAAAAGGTAAAGACCAACAAAGTAAAGCAAGAGCTGGAATTATAACCACAGATCATGGTGTGATTGAAACGCCAATTTTTATGCCTGTTGGGACTGTGGCTTCTGTTAAGGGAGTTCACCAGCGTGAACTGAAAAATGATATTAATCCGGATATTATTCTTGGAAACACGTATCACCTCTATCTTCGACCTCAAACGGATATTTTGGAAAAAGCGGGAGGATTACATAAGTTCATGAATTGGGATAGAAACATTCTTACTGATTCTGGAGGTTATCAGGTTTATTCTCTATCTGCTAATCGAAAAATTAAAGAAGAAGGTGTCAAGTTTAAATCTCATATAGATGGAAGCTATCATACTTTTACACCTGAAAATGTCATGGAAATTCAGCGTACTATAGGTGCTGATATTATTATGGCTTTTGATGAATGTACACCATATCCATGTGATTATAATTACGCTAAAAGATCGATGCATATGACCCATCGTTGGTTAGATAGATGCATTAATCATTTAGAGAAAACACCATTAAAATATAATTATAATCAAGCTTTTTTTCCAATAGTTCAGGGGAGTACCTATAAAGATTTGCGGATGCAATCGGCAGAATATATTGCCAATGCAGGAGCGGTGGGTAATGCCATTGGTGGATTATCAGTTGGAGAACCAGCCGAAGAAATGTACGCAATGACTGAGGTTGTTTGCAATATTTTACCAGAAGATAAGCCACGATATTTAATGGGAGTTGGTACACCAATAAATATTTTAGAAAATATTGCGTTAGGTATTGATATGTTTGATTGTGTGATGCCTACAAGAAATGCCAGAAATGGCATGTTGTTTACAGCTCATGGTACCATGAATATAAAGAACGTTAAATGGAAGGAGGATTTTTCTCCAGTTGACGAAATGAGTATTACTTATGTAGATACAGATTATACCAAAGCCTATTTAAGGCATTTATTTTCTGTTAATGAATTGTTAGGAATGCAAATAGCAACCATTCATAATTTAGGTTTCTATTTGTGGTTGGTTCGCGAAGCAAGAAAACATATCTTAGCAGGAGATTTCCATATTTGGAAAAATATCATGGTTAATCAAATGAATAAACGATTGTAGATTGAAAATTCTAGATTGGTACATATTAAAGCGCTATTTATTTACATTTTTCATGATGTTATTACTGTTTATTCCTATTGGAATTACAGTTAATCTAGCTGAAAAGATTGGAAAAATGTTGGAAAATGAAGTGCCTTTAAAAGAGATCATCATTTTTTATTTAAATTTCACTGTCTACTTTGCGTATTTATTATTTCCTCTTTTTTTATTTTTATCAGTTATTTGGTTTACATCAAAATTAGCTAATAATACGGAAGTCATAGCTTTTTTAAGTTCAGGAGTCTCTTTTTCTAGATTTTTAAGACCCTATTTAATTGGTGCTTCAATTATTGGGGGACTGGCATTATTTCTAGGCATGTATTTAGCGCCAATTGCGAGTAAAGGTTTTAATGAATTTGAATATAAATATTTGTATCCAAATAGAAAAACGACGCAAGACGTGAATGTGTTTAGGCAAATAAATGATAATGAATTTATTTATGTAAGCAGTTTTGATATCAATAATAAGCTAGGTATCAATTTTACGCTCGAGCATATTGAAGATAATAAACTTAAATATAAAATAAGTGCCAAAACTATTAAATATATAGCAAAAGATACTACTTATAGATTAGTTGAATACGTAAAAAGAACAGTCGGTGAAGTAGAAGATGAATTAGTTTTTGAAAGAAGTAAGGACACACTTTTTGCCTTTGACGTTGAAGATTTAACACCAGTTATATATATAGCAGAAATTTTACCATATACTGAATTATCGAAATTTATCGAAAAGGAAGAGAAGAGAGGGTCCTCAAACATTGGACGTTACGAATTAGTATTGTATAGAAAATGGAGTTTGCCGGTTTCAGTCTTTATATTAACCATAATTGCTGTGGCTGTGTCGTCTATTAAACGTAGAGGAGGGATGGGAGTTAATTTAGCAATAGGTATTTGTATTGCCATGGTTTTTGTTTTTTTCGATAAAATTTTTGGAGTCTTGGCAGAACAATCAAATTTTCCTTCCATAATTGCGGTCTGGTTTCCTAATGTAGTTTTCGGTATTTTAGCATTTTATCTATTGAGAAATGCCAAACG
Organism: Flavobacteriales bacterium; assembly: GCA_024643405.1. Lineage (GTDB taxonomy): Bacteria > Bacteroidota > Bacteroidia > Flavobacteriales > Flavobacteriaceae > Yeosuana. The sequence continues at coordinate 11,771 of JAHENA010000061.1, forward strand.
ATAAGATTAAAAATTACCTGCATCTTCATTTTTTGGTTTTTATTGCGGGCTTTACAGCGATTTTAGGAGAATTAATTACGATTTCAGCAGTACCATTAGTTTGGTTTAGAATGTTGATAGCTTCGATATTGGTTTTTGTTTATATAAAAATATCAAAGACAGATATTAGTATTTCTCCAAAAGCAGTCATTAAACTTTTTCTTGCAGGTTTTATTATTGCCCTGCATTGGATAACCTTTTTTTGGTCTATTGACGCCTCAAATGTTTCTATTGCATTAGCCATGTTTTCAACTGGTGCTTTTTTTGCCTCTATTATTGAGCCCATAGTTTTCAAACGAAAGACAATTTGGTATGAAATTATTTTTGGAATACTTGTTATTATTGGGATTTTTATCATAACACAAAGTGAATTAAAATATCTAAAAGGTATTATTTTGGGTATCTCTTCGGCGTTTCTTTCTTCACTATTTGCTGTTCTCAATGGTAAATTTTTACAACGCCACACCGCAACAGTCATATCTTTTTATGAATTTATTAGTGGCGTTGCTTTTATAACGCTTTTTATACTGCTTTTTTATGGTGGATTTTCATTGGAGTTTTTCCAATTAAGTATTTCTGATTATGGTTATTTATTAATTTTAGGGTCTATTTGTACGGCTTATGCATTTATTGCTGCTGTTCATGTTATGAAGGTAATCAGTCCTTATACCGTCATTTTGAGCTATAATTTAGAGCCTGTTTACGGAATTATTTTGGCAGTCATATTATTTCCTGAAAAGGAAAAAATGAGCTCAAATTTTTATTACGGGGCAGCAATAATTCTCATTACGGTAATGTTAAATGGACTATTAAAAAATAAGAGATTACTAAAAAGAAAACGTTCTTAGATGTTAATCAAAATTAAAGTTTTTATATTTGTATACTAACTAAAATATAACTAGAAATTCTTATGGAATATTTAGAATTTGAACTTCCTATTAAAGAGCTTGAAGATCAGTTGCAAAAGTGTAAATTGATTGGTGAAGAAAGTGAAGTAGATGTCACTGAAACCTGCTCTCAGATTGAAAAGAAATTAATTGTTGCTAAAACTGAGATTTACAAAAATTTGACGCCTTGGCAACGCGTTCAAATGTCCCGTCACCCTAACAGACCTTATACATTAGATTATATCAGAGCCATTTGCGGAGATTCGTTTTTAGAATTGCATGGTGACAGAGGTTTTAAAGATGATAAAGCAATGATTGGCGGTTTAGGTAAAATAGGCGATCAAAGCTATATGTTTATAGGTCAACAAAAAGGTTATAACACCAAAACAAGACAGTATAGAAATTTTGGAATGGCAAATCCTGAAGGTTATAGGAAAGCGTTACGTTTGATGAAATCGGCCGAAAAGTTTGGTATTCCCGTTGTGACTATTTTGGATACACCAGGAGCTTATCCTGGTTTAGAAGCTGAAGAGCGTGGACAAGGAGAAGCCATTGCAAGAAATATATTAGAAATGACTCGATTAAAAGTTCCAATTATTACCGTGATTATTGGTGAAGGAGCTTCTGGTGGTGCTCTTGGAATTGGCGTTGGAGATGTTGTTTTGATGTTAGAGAATACTTGGTATTCAGTTATTTCGCCGGAATCTTGTTCTAGTATCTTATGGCGTAGTTGGGAGTATAAGGAACAAGCGGCAGAAGCGTTGAAATTGACGGCAAAAGACATGAAGAAACTTAAGATGGTTGATGAAATTATAAAAGAACCATTAGGAGGTGCACATAGAGATAGAGAGCAAACATTTGTGATAGTGAGTAATGCCATTTCTAAGACTTATGAAACGCTTAAAAACTTATCACCAAAACAATTAGTTGAAAATCGAATGAATAAATATTTAGATATGGGAGTATTTAAAGGCTAATCCTTTTAAAATCATATGATAGTAAAATCTGAAGCATTTTGTTTCAGATTTTTTTATGGTTATTGACAATTTTTTTAAGTTATTAACAGTTAGAATGTTAATGAACGGTGCATAATCATAAAGCATTTTTTCTTTTAAAAACCTCTCATTTTAATTACTTTCGTTACCATGGAACAGCCTAATCAAATTAAGGGATATAAAGTAGATAGAAGCACAATTATCAGTCTTGAAAAAGGAAAAATACCACCACAAGCACTTGATTTAGAGGAGGTTGTGTTGGGAGCTATGATGATTGATAAAAAAGGTGTCGATGAGGTTATTGATATTTTAAGTCCTGAAGCCTTTTATAAAGAAGCACATCAGCACATTTTTGAAGCTATTTTTCAGTTATTTGAAAATAGTGAACCTGTTGACTTATTAACCGTTTCCACTCAATTAAAGAAAAATACAAAATTAGAATTAGCCGGAGGTGATTTTTATCTCATTTCTTTAACTCAAAAAGTATCCTCTTCAGCGCATATTGAGTTTCACGCCCGGATTATATTACAGAAATATATTCAACGTAGTTTAATTAAAATTTCAAGCGAAATCATTGAGGATTCCTATGATGAAACCAAAGATGTATTTGATTTATTAGATAATGCGGAGGCTAAATTATATGAAGTTACACAAGGGAATATTAAAAAATCTAGTGAGACGGCACAAAGTTTAGTGATACAGGCAAAAAAGAAAATTGAAGAAATTTCAAATAAAGAAGGTTTAAGTGGTATTCCTTCAGGATTTGATAAACTTGATAAGTTAACCTCTGGTTGGCAAGAAAGTGATTTAATAATTGTGGCAGCAAGACCTGGTATGGGTAAAACAGCTTTGACTTTGTCTATGGCAAGAAATATTGCTGTTAATCATAATATACCAGTGGCATTTTTTTCATTAGAAATGGCCTCAGTACAGTTAATAACCAGATTAATTTCAAGCGAAACAGGACTGTCATCTGAAAAATTGAGAACTGGTCGTCTTGAAAAACATGAATGGGAACAATTAAACGTTAAAGTTAAAGGGCTTGAAAAAGCACCTTTATATATTGATGATACCCCTTCTCTTTCTATTTTTGATTTGCGTGCCAAAGCAAGAAGGTTGTCATCTCAGCATGGCATTAAATTGATAATTATTGATTATTTGCAATTGATGACCGCTGGTGGAAGTCAAAAAGGAGGAAACAGAGAACAAGAAATTTCAACCATTTCCAGAAACCTTAAAGCCTTAGCAAAAGAATTGAGTGTTCCGGTAATTGCTTTATCACAGTTATCACGTGCGGTTGAAACCCGTGGTGGAAGCAAGCGTCCATTATTAAGTGATTTACGTGAATCTGGAGCCATTGAGCAAGACGCTGATATTGTGTCTTTCATTTACCGACCAGAATATTACAAAATTGATGAATGGGATGATGATGAACGTTCTCCTACTGAAGGCCAGGCAGAATTTATTGTAGCGAAGCATAGGAATGGTGGACTTGATAGCATACGTTTAAAATTTGTTGGACATTTAGGTAAGTTTGATAATTTAGATGATTTTGACTCTCCTTTTGAGTTTCATAGTAAAATGAATGCTGCAGCTAATGATGATACGTTTAAAGCTGATAATTTCAAGGCAAGCCCAAATGAAGCCTTTGGCAGTTCATTTAATGAAGATGAAGACAATGAGGTGCCTTTTTAATGCTTAATATTTCCTTAAAGCATTTCGTACAACATTAATTTTTAAGTACCTTTCGTTCTATGAAAAGGGTCATTATTTTTATATTTCTATTATTTTTTTCGTTTAAATCGATTGCATCTTATATTCTTATTCCAATGGATGCTGAAACGCAAAAAAATCATTTAAAAGCTTATGGTATGACCTATTGGGTTCTTGAAAAACAACTAAAAGTAAAATGGTTACTCAATTATAGAGGAGGTTCTTTTTTAATGCCTGATAGTAAGGATATACAGCGTGAATGTCAAATCAGAGGTGTGTCTTTTGAAGTGATTTCAGATACAAAAACAGAAGCTATTTTAGAAGAAATAAGCAGCCCAAGTCAAAATATGGAAGCCGTTGTTTTGGAGAAAGCGCCTAAAATCGCAGTTTATACTCCATACGGAAAGCAACCTTGGGATGACGCTGTTACTATGGTTTTAACTTATGCTGAAATCCCTTATGAAACAGTTTATGATGAAGAAGTCTTAAATGATGGCTTATTAGCGTTTGACTGGTTGCATTTACATCATGAAGATTTTACTGGACAATATGGTAAGTTTTATGGCGCGTATAAATCTGCAGCTTGGTATATAGAAGAGAAAAAGGAAGCTGAAACTTTGGCAACAAAACTAGGTTATAGTAAAGTTTCGCAAGAAAAATTAGATGTGGCATTAAAAATAAGAGATTATGTTATTGGTGGTGGTTTCATGTTTGCTATGTGCAGTGCTGCTGATAGTTTCGATATTGCACTATCAGCAGAAGGAGTTGATATTTGCGAGCCCATGTTTGACGGAGATGGGAGTGATGCTAATTACCAAAGTAAGGTAGATTATAGTAAAACTTTTGCTTTTACGGATTTTAAATTGGAAAGAAATCCAACGGTTTATGAGTTTTCTACTATTGATATGACTCAAAAACGTATGGGAATTGTAACTAGATCAGTTGATTATTTTTCATTAATGGATTTTTCTGCAAAATGGGATCCCATTCCAACGATGTTATGTCAAAATCATACGGCCTTAGTAAAAGGGTTTATGGGACAAACAACGGCCTTCACAAGAGATGAAATAAAGTCGAATGTATTAGTGCTTGGCGAGAATAAAACGAATGGAGAGGCTAAATATATTCACGGAATTAAAGGAAAGGGTTTCTTTACTTTTTATGGAGGTCATGATCCTGAAGATTATCAGCATAGAGTTGGAGACTCTAAAACTGAATTGGATTTGCATCCGACCTCGCCAGGTTACCGACTTATTTTAAACAATGTATTGTTTCCGGCAGCAAGAAAAAAGAAACAGAAAACCTAACTTATTTGTTCTTTATTCAATGGTTTCAACTAATTGAAAAGTGTAAATAAAACCATCTGCACTTGATCCATTACTTGTAATGTTTTGATCAATAGTCAAAATATTATTTGAAATGGTTAAACTTCCAAATTCATTATCATCAATAATAAGAAAAATATTATTGCCATCATCTAAGAGCGCATAGATATATGTCCCTGAATCTAAACCGTCTTCAACCGCATTAGTATTATTGTTCAAAACAGTTAATGAACTTTGTGATTCATTGAACAACCAAATAACCTGATTAAAATCAAAATCATTATTCACGCCTTCCAAACCACCGCTTACATTTTTTAGATGCCATTCACTTCGTACAACTTGTGGTTTATCATCTTCATTATTGACAGAACAACTGGTGATAATGGCAATTAAAATTATTGATGTTACTAATTTCAAATTCATAATTAAGTTTTTATTTAGAGATAACAATTAATTAAAAAGGTTGCGTTCTATTTATTAAAAAAGGCTTGTTTTTGTGTAATTAATTCTTTTAAGATGACTTCAACACCAAAATGATCATTGCTTTTTGTTTTATAATTAGCTGTATCCTTTACATTTTGATGGGCATTTTCCATTGCAAAACTAAATGAAGCGCGCTTTAACATTTCAATATCATTATTATAATCTCCAAAAGCTATCGTTTCTTCTATTGAAATATTATAGTTTTTTTGTAATAATTCAACAGCATTGCCTTTGTTCGCATACTTATCGGAAATATCAACCCAATGCTTACCTGAAATTATAATTTTATATTCAGAAGATAAATTTTCAAATAGCGGAAAGATGTATTTTTCTGAATCTTCATGATGAAACAAGGCTATTTTTATAATATCTTCCTCTATTTCATCTATAGTATTGACTATAGAAAAATTAGGATAATATTCTGAAAGTAACTTTATAAAACCATTTGAATTACTCTTAAAATAGGCTTTTGATTTCGTGCAATAAATTGGGTGAATATGGAAATTGGAATAAATTAAGTCTTCAATTTTATTCAGATTATTCTTGTTAATTGGAATTGATAATAGCACATTTTCATTATCAACTACAATACCACCGTTCTCTGCTACTATGATAATATCACTTTTAATTTTATTTAGCTTATCAGTAATCCCATAATAAGGTCTACCACTGGCTGCTACAAAAATGATATTATGTGCCTTTAATTGTTTGAATAATTCAAGAAACAAGCTACTAACTTCATGATTAGAATTTAATAAAGTGCCGTCCATATCAGTGACAACTAATTTAATTTGTGATAAATCCATATAAAATTATTTTCGAAGGCAAAAGTACTATTTCTGTTTTTATTTAATGTTCATGGGATTGTATAAAAAAATCCGATTCTTGCGAACCGGATTTATTAAGCGAATATAATATGTTTAACAATAGGCGAAACGCCTTATTTTACTTTCTCTATTACAGCTTTAAAAGCCTCAGGGTTATTCATAGCTAAATCTGCTAAAACCTTA
>JAHENA010000062.1 GCA_024643405.1 Flavobacteriales bacterium
GTAGTTCCAATTCCAACTTGAGAAAAAACATTAATTGCAATTAATCCTATTGCAAATAAAGAAATTAGGGGCTTTATTCTTTTCATAATAGTAGGCGTTAATTTGGTAATTTTCAGCAATATTAGTACAAAATTCAACATAAATTAAAATTATTTTTTGATCATATAAAACTCATAAGAAACGGATTACAGATTCCCTCAAATGCTGTAACAATTGAAAAATCTTATCTTAACCCAACCTAAAATACCACCAATAAAAAATGAATCTTGTGCATATCTATCTAACTTATAATTTCAAAGAAATTGTAGTGAAACGCAAAATTTAGCCTTAATTTTATACCCTAAAATAGATTTCGCATTATGCATTTAAGCATGAAAAAATTTACACCTTTTATTGTATTCTGTTTCTTCCAATTATTACCAAAAGCTCAAACCCTTCAAGATCTTTCCTTCGGTTCAGAAAACACTTTAGAGGTGATGACTTGGAATATTGAAACATTTCCTAAAAATGGACAAACAAGTATAGATTATGCTAACCAAATAATTGAAGCTTTAAACATAGATTTTATCGCTATTCAAGAAGTGAGTGACATAGGGTCCTTTAATCAATTAGTTAGCAACTTACCAAATTATAACGGTTACATTGAGTCCACTTATTATGATGGTCTGGCTTTTATATACAAACCTTCTGTCATTACTATTAATAATATTTACAGAATTTATTCAACATCAGCTTATTGGAATACATTTCCGAGAGCGCCAATGGTTATAGAGATAACCTACCAAAACCAAAAAATTTTTATTATTAATAATCATTTAAAATGTTGTGGTGATGGATTTTTAAATTTAAGTGATATTAATGATGAAGAATATAGAAGATATGAAGCTATGTATCTGTTAAAAGATTATATTGATGGCTTCCTTCCTAATGAAAATATCATTCTGGTTGGTGATTTAAATGATGAACTAACAGATGTTCCAAGTGATAATGTTTTTGAAGATGTGTTAAATGATACCTTAAATTATTTATTTGCAGATTTTGACATTGCTACAGGGATTAATACCAATTGGTCCTACCCTTCCTGGCCATCACATTTAGATCATATTTTAATTACTAATGAATTGTTTGATGAATTTGCTCAAAATGATTCGGATATTCAAACATTAAAAATAGATGATTATCTGCCCGGTGGATGGTATGAATATGACCAGAATATTACAGATCACAGACCGGTTGCTTTAAAACTATTCATTGATTCTAACCTAAGTGTTAAAGATGCTCCTGAACTTGAAATTGCTCACTTTTTAAATTACCCAAACCCATTTAAATCAGAAACTACTTTTTCATTTCACAGTACGAATGAGAACAAAGAAATTAAAATATATAATGTTTTAGGACAATTAATTTTGTCTGAAAAAATACCTAATGGCCAAACCAAATACCAATGGACACCAAAAGATATGGTAAGTGGAATCTATTACGCCAAATTAATATTGGATAAAAAACAGGTTGCTGTTAGAAAAGTAATCTTATCAAAATAAAAAATAAATATTTAATTTTAGAATAATTTTAAAAATTAAAAAATTAAAAATGAAAACTTTCCTGAAAGTATTATTGATTGCTATTACTTTTCAAATAGGTTATACGCAAAACCATATTATCCCTAAACCTGTAAATTTCAGTTTAACCAAGGATTCATTTGAAATCAATAATAGAATAGCTATTAATATTCAAACGGATAATCAGGAAGTTATTAATTATACTCACAATTTTGAAAACTTTTTAATCAAAAAAGGCATTCAGGTTTCCTCTAAGTCAAAAAAAAATAATATTGGAACAATCATTATAACTTTATTAAAAGATTTTAATAAAGAGCTTGGCAATGAAGGCTATTTACTGGATATTAAAAAAGACAAGATCCTTTTAAGCGCCAATAAGGCCTCTGGAATTTTTAACGGATTACAATCCTTGAGACAATTATTCCCATCTGAAATTGAAAATAATGAACAAAAATTAACATCTTTTAATTTAACTGGTTGTCAAATTAAAGATTATCCACGATTTAAATGGCGAGGTTTACACCTTGATGTGAGCCGGCATTTTTTTACCGTTGAGGAAGTAAAAACTTTTATTGATAAAATGTCTCAATATAAGTTTAATGTTTTTCATTGGCATTTAACAGATGATGAAGGTTGGCGCATTGAAATAAAATCATTACCAAAACTTACAGAAGTGGGTGCCTGGAGAGTAGAACGATTTGGTGATTTTGGAAAGGAAAGGCCTTATCCTAAACCAGATGAAAAAGCTACTTACGGGGGTTTTTACACTCAAGAGGAAATAAAGGAAGTGGTTCAGTATGCCCTGGATCGGAATATAACCATTGTTCCTGAAATTGATATGCCTGGTCATAGCATGGCAGCCCTTGCTGCGTATCCAGACCTTTCTACCAAACAAGAACCTAAATTTGTGAATCCCGGATCTAAATTTTCTGAATGGTATGGCAACGGCGTGTTTAAAATGCTCATTGAGAACACCTTGAATCCGGCTGATGAAAAAGTCTACGATTTTGTTGACAAAGTGTTTACCGAAGTGGCGCAATTATTTCCCGGAGATTATATTCATATGGGAGGAGATGAATGTTATAAAGGATTTTGGGAAGAAGATGAAAAGGTTCAGCTATTTATGAAAGAAAACGACCTTTCTAATAGTGAAGAACTCCAAAGTTATTTTGTAAAAAGAGTAGAATCTATCATAAAATCAAAAGGTAAAAAATTAATAGGCTGGGATGAAATCCTAGAAGGTGGATTAGCAGAAGACGCAACCGTTATGAGTTGGCGTGGCATGAAAGGTGGTATAGAAGCAGCAAAATTAGGACATCACGTTGTCATGTCTCCAACAACCTATTCCTATTTAGATTATACACAAGGGGACCATAGTGTAGAAAATGTAATTTATAATGATTTAAGCTTAGAGACCTGTTATAGTTTTGAGCCTATTCCTGAAAATACAGACCCTCAATATATATTAGGTGGTCAGGGAAATGTTTGGACAGAAAAAATAGCGAGTATGCCATTTGTGTTTTACATGACTTACCCAAGAGCTTTTGCTTTAACTGAAACTTTATGGAGCCCAAAAGAATTAAAAAACTGGAATGATTTTATTGTAAGAGTTGAAAATCATTTTACAAGATTTGAAAATGCCCATCTCAATATTTCAAAAGCTGTTTTAGATCCTGTTATAACCGTTTATAAAAAGGATGATCTACTGATGTGTGAATTAAAAAACTCTGTTCCAAATACAGAAATTTTTTATACTATTAATAATACCTATCCTATGCAATTTGGTTTAAAATACCAGGAACCATTTGTCATTCCTGAAGGCAATTTAAGTTTGCGAACACAGACTTTTAGAAATGGGATTCCAATAGGAAGATCTTTAAAAATTCACAGATCAGAACTTGAAAAAAGATCCAGTAAATAGTATGCAACCAAACAACTATTAGTTCCTTTAGTTTATTTAAAAATTATTCAGATATTTTTTTAGTGATTTTAATGTATATTGAACCCTATTTAAACCAACCAATTAAATAATATTTTAATATGAAACATTTACTAATCGTTTGTTTTACTGTCCTTTTTCTTTCTTCAAGTTATGCACAACATAATCATTCTCAAGGTAATGATTCAAAAGAAATAAATCATGTTCTCGCCTGCAGAAGTGGTGTAAATTTTGTGGATAATTTACCAATGCCACTGCTTATGAATGGTGTTGGTCATTCAGATTTAAAAATTAGTACGCACTCTGAAATAACTCAAAAATATTTTAATCAAGGCGTCAGTCAGCTTCATTGCTTTTGGGACCTCGAGGCCTATCGCTCATTCAAAGAAGCCATAAAAAATGATTCAACCGCTGTGATGCCATATTGGGGGCTTCTGCACACTTTGGGCTTTATTAACAATGAAGAGTTTGATGAAGACAAAGAATTAGCCATCATTAAATTAAAAAACTTAGTAGATAAGGCAAATGGGTTTGAAGCTATGTATGCAAAAGGTATTTTAGACATGCAAGAGACTAAAAACCCTAAAGGATACATTAAACAATTAGAAAATGTAGTACATCAATATCCGGAAGATACAGACGCTAAACTATTTTTAGCACTTTTTAATATGGCGGGTTATGATGAAGAAATGAATCCTAAAGAAGGAATGATTTATAGTGAATATTTATTAAAAGATCTACTTAAAACCAATCCAGAAAATCATGGTGTACATCATTATTGGATTCATCAAATGGAAAATTGCTGTCCTGAAGAAGCACTTGAAAGTGCCAACATCCTTGAATCATTAGCACCAGAATCGGGGCATATTGTTCACATGCCAGGACATATCTATTATAAAATTGGTGATTATAAAAAAGCACATGATCAGTTTATTAAAGCTATGAAAGTAGATTCTATCTACATGTCGAATCAAAATATTACTGAAATTGACAATTGGAACTACATCCATAATCTTAATTATCTACTTGCCAACTGTGCACAAGACGGACGCTATAACGAAGGCCTCAAGTATGCCCATCGTCTTGAGAACATGGTGTCTTTTGCCGACAGAATTGATATGCATCGCGGCGCTTATTTTTATCAAGGAATCATTACACCAGCTATTATGGAAATGAGATTTGGCTTTTGGGAAAAAGCGGTATCAAAATTTAATGCCATTGAAGACAGAGATTCATTATACGGGAAGCAGGCTATGGATTATAAAACGGCCTTTTCCTATTTCTCGGCAGGTATGCTCGCGCTTGAGAAAAACAATGTTGATTCGGCTACCATAAATTTAGATAAACTGGATGCTCTTTTTTGGAGAAGTTCACAATTAGAAAATGAAAAAGACCGCCTTAATCCTAATTCTTTAAGCACTCTAAAAGTGGCTTCCGTTGAATTAGAAGGTAATATTTTAATTGCTCAAAAAGACTATGACAAAGGCATTTCAACGTTAATCAAAGCGGTAAAAATGGAAAAAGATTTAGGCTATTCTGAACCTCCTTATTACCCGAGACCCACTTTATTGAGCTTAGCTACTGCATATATTAAAAACAATAATTTTGATAAAGCTGAGGAATGTTATCATCAAATGCTTGAAAAACATCCAAATAGCGCTATTGCAAATTGGGAACTCATGAAATTATATAAAAAAACGAATCAAAAAGATCTGCTTAAGTTAACGACCTCCAAATTTATGGATGTTACACAGTATGGAGATCGCAGTATTTTTAAATAATCAGAAGATAAATTTTATTAACAAAACATTATTCTATATTCAATTTCCTTCACGATTGAATAAGTGATTTCAAAACATCAACCACATAGTCGATCTCTTCTTTGGAATTATATATGCTAAAGGAAAATCGGATGGATGGCTTTTTTAAATCATCAGCGCTAAGTATTTCTGCCAAAACATGAGAAGATTGGGTACTTCCACTTTGGCACGCACTTCCTTTTGAACACGCAATTCCTTTTAAATCTAATTGAAACAATAACATGGCTGACTTTTCAGCTGAAACTGGCAAACAAACATTTACTAAGGTATAAGTGCTTTTTGCCAAATCTCCGGAACAACCATTAAAACTAATACCTGAAATTTCCTGTTGTAGTCTATTCATGAAATATTGTTTCAATCCTTGAACATAAGACCGTTCACTTTCAAGATTGTTATAAGCTAATTTCAGCGCTTCTTCAATGCCTACTATGTTATGAACACTTTCGGTGCCTGCTCTAAACCCTCGCTCCTGCTCTCCTCCAAAAATCAATGGTTTTAAACCTGAATTTTTTCTGATAAAAACAAAACCAACACCTTTAGGTCCGTGAAATTTATGCGCACTGGCTGCTAAAAAATCAATAGGAATTTCCTGTAAATTTAAAGGAAAATGCCCGACAGATTGCACCGTATCACTATGAAATAAGGCTTTGTGGGCTTTACATAAATTCGCAACCCGTTTCATATCTAAAATATTCCCAATTTCATTATTAACATGCATTAAGCTAACCAGCGTCTTCTCTTCTGTGGCCAATAATTTTTCTAAATGAGCATAATCAATTGTTCCATTTTTATCAATATTTACAAAACTTATTGAAATATTATATTCCTTTTGAAGCTGTTGCGCCGTATGTAAAATGGCATGATGTTCAATCTTAGAAGTAATAATGTGAGTCACTTTTAAATCTCTCACGGCACTTCTTAACACTAAATTATCGGCCTCAGTGCCTCCAGAAGTAAATAAAATTTCTCCTGCTGACACATTTAAATAACCTGCTATTGTTTTTCTGGATTTTTCAATAAGTGCTTTTGATGATCTGCCAAAACTATGAGATGAAGAGGCATTCCCATAATGATGCTTCATAACGTGGGTCATCACCTGTATCACTTCCTCTCTAATTGGGGTCGTAGCCGCATTATCTAAATAAACATGATTCATTGCAAAATATTGAAATGCAAAATTACTTGAAATAAAATTATTATCATTAAAGTACGTTATAAATAACAATTCCATTATTTTTGTCAAAATCCAAATTCAATGCGTTATTCTTTTACAATTGCAATTATAATAAGTCTCTTATCCACTTTTTCATGTAATGATGGTGATATTATTACTATTGCTCTTGAATTTGATGATACTTTTGAAAGCTGCGGTAATTTGGTTTTTTATAATACAAAAAATGACCCAGCAGAATCATTATCACTGCAAATAACATCACCGGCATTAAGCATAAGTGATTTATTGAAAGTTGGTGATGATAATACATTAATAACAACAAGAACTATCAACGGCACAAGTAATACTTTTAATTACAGGAGTTATGCTGCACTGCCATCTAATTTGTTTTGTAATGATATACCCCCTTCAGATATCATTATTACCAATGATTTAGAAAGTACAACTGGAACTGCAGTATTAACTACTAAACTGACTGAAGATGATAACGATACGGTTTTAGCTGCTTTGGAAGACATTAACGGCAATGGGGATTTGACAGATGATGATACCGATGGTGATGGAATACCTAATTATTTAGATAGTGATGATGACGGAGATAATATACTCACCAGAGATGAAAAGCCGGATCCTAATAAGGATAACATTTTAGATGATGCGCAAGATACTGATGGAGACGGCATTCCCGATTATTTAGATAATGATGATGATGGAGACGGGGCTTTAACCCGTGATGAAGAAAATTATAGTCAAGACCAAAACCCTGCCAATGACGTGACCAATAGTGAAGTTGGAGCTGATTATTTAAATCCGGAAGTCTTTACTATGGTTTCTGCAACTAAATATAGAGAGCATACCATATATGAAACCTATGTAATTACCATGACTATTAATAACATCTCTTTACCAAATATATCTCAAGATGTATTTAATTTTGGTTCATTAACTAATGGTGCTTTATCTACTTCCAGAAAACTAACACCTGATTTTTAATCATTAGGTATTACATTTTGATAAATATAAACCTCTGTGGCGCCTAAGCCATATTTTTGATAATTGGCATCATAAAATTTCACATTATTATATCTTCCAAAAAGATAGTCAAGTTCAATTTTTAAAACACCTTCTCCAACGCCATGAATAAAAACAACTTTTTGGATACGCTTTTGAATTGCAAAATCTAATTGCCGCTTAGCTGTCTCTAATTGTAAAGTCAGCATGTCATGGTTAGACATGCCTTTTGAAGAGGGAACCAACTGATGAATATGTAAATCAACTTCCATAGTGGGTTCATATCTGTCCTTGACTCTTGTAACAGGTTTGTTTTTTCTTACAGGTTTTTCCTTTTCCGAAATAATCTCACTGACATCGGAATTTGAAAACAAATCCTGTTTAAACCCACTTCCAGAGCTGTTTAAAATAATTTCATTTCTTTTAAAATTAAGCAGAAATCCATCTTTTGTTTCTATTGAAATTACATCTTCATGAATTTTTTTAATCACACCAGACAAATCTTCATCTAATACTAAAACAAAATCTCCTACTTTAAATGCCATAATTAGTCATGTTTAAGATTATCATTATCATCCTCCTGATCATTTTTGCTTGGAATTGTTTTAGCAATTCTATAAACTCCTATCATAAGTAATACAATACCTCCAATTAAAATATATTGGTTCTGACCTATACCAGATTTGGCATACATAGCAACAATAGCTCCAATAAAAATGAGTAGATAGTTTAAGTATTTCATGTGGTGATTTATATATTTTAGTTCGTATTGAGATTTAAGATTTAAATCTTTTATTAATGCAATTTTTTATAGCCATAAAATTACATTAAAAATTATGGAATTTAGTGTAAATAAATAATCAAAATAAACTCCATTTTACGCTTCCATAAGAATTACATTCCTAAAAAAAATTTCAATTAATAAATAAAGTATATTTGCTCGATAGAATCACTAGTCCCCAAATTATGTGTAACAGAATTATTATTGTTTTTCTGTTTTTCTGCAGTCTAACCTATGCGCAACTTTCAGTAAAAAACAATGCTTACGTTTTTATAAGTAATGAAATCGTTTTTGTTAACAATGATATTAATTTAAACGATTCAGCCAGTACAATTTATTTACGCGATGAAGCACAAATTATTCAAGGATCTGGTACTACAGGAAATTCTGGGGTTGGTGAATTAAGTGTTTACCAAGAAGGGAATGTTGATGAATTTGAATATAATTATTGGTGTTCTCCTATCGGTAGTAAAATGAGTAGCTCAGTTAATAATCCTTTTGGCATTTCTTTATTAAACGATGTAACGGGGCTTATTAGTTCTGCACCAGCTTCTTATATTCATAAATCTAATTATAATGGCACATCAATCCCACTAAACATTGAACCTTATTGGATTTATAAATACATTGCCGGAAGCAATTACTCAGATTGGATACATGTACAAGCAACTACAACCATAAATCCTGGTGAAGGTTTTACCATGAAAGGGACGAATGGTTCCAGCAGTGCACAGCGTTATGATTTTAGAGGAAAACCAAACACAGGAACTATAGGTGTGGCTGTTTTAGCGAACAAATTTACTTTAGTAGGAAACCCATATCCGTCTGCTATAGATGCTTTAAAATATATCCATGATACGGAAAATGCTTCTGTAATTACTGGAGTATTATATTATTGGGAACAAAACCCAAGCGTCAATTCACATTATTTAAAAGACTATGATGGTGGATATGCAACTTACACTATTACTTCAGGCGGAACAGAAACCTATATTCCAGCGACCTTTAATACTTATAATGGAGATGGTTCTATTAATATTACGAATACCGGTACTGGTGTTAAAACAGCAAAAAGATATATTCCTATAGGTCAGGGATTTATGGTTGAAGGAAAAGCTATAGGAACGGTAAAAGCAAAAAACAGTCACCGTGTTTTTGTAAAAGAATCGTCACTTACGAGTACCTTTTTTAAAACAGATAACAACAAAGAAATGACGCAAAAAGGGTATTCTACTGAAGGTTTTTCAATACTTACCAGTGATTACAAACGCTTCAGATTAAACATAGATTTTAATAATACGTATACCAGACAAATTGCCGAAACATTTCATGATAACGCCACAAAAGGATTTGATTATGGTTTAGAAATAAAGACCAGCCCGGACAACGTATTAAAATCTGATGCTTATTGGAGCAACGATGATGACTCCTATTTTGCGGAAGCTTTGCCGTTTAATCAGGATTTAAAAATTGCTCTAAATATTACAGTAGCTCAAAAAATGCCAGTGAAAATTAGAATTGCTGATATACAAAATTTTGAAAATTCGCAACCAATATACCTTCATGATATTGAAAGGGATACCTATGTGGATTTAAGAATTCAAGATTTTAATATTAATCTTGAAACAGGTCATTATCCTAATCGTTTTGAAATTTCTTTTGTTAAAAGTAACGCTCTAAATGTCAAAGACAATGTGATTGAGGACATAAAAATACTTCAAAACAATACCCTGTCTGAATTAATTATAAATAACCCTAATTCTTTAGAGGTTAAATCGTTTAGACTCTTTGATATTTCAGGAAAACGAGTATTCACAGATGATATAAATTCAACAAAAAGAGAATTCATTTATTCTACAAAATTGTTCAGTGATGGCGTCTATTTTGTTGAAATTGAATCTTCAAACAATAAAATCCTCAATAAAAAAATAATTATTGCTAATAAAAAATAAGCTTTTAAAAAACGCTTTATTCACCCCATATATTTTATAATTTAAACTTATAAAATGCACCCAGCCACCCATACGTTTTTATTAAAACTATTTTTCTTATATTTAAAAATCAGTAAATGAAATATATAACGTTATGGAAACAAGACCATCAAGACCCAACAGCTATTTAGCATTAGCAATTATTAGCACCATTTTATGCTGTTTACCTGCTGGTATTGTAAGCATTATTTACTCAACCAAGGTAAATAGCCTATACGAAGATGGTAAATATGGTGAAGCTATGAGTGCCTCAAGAAATGCGAAAACTTGGGGAATAGTTTCTGTTGTTGTTGCGTTATTTGGATGGATTTTTTATGTGGTATTTTTTGGATTTGCCATTTTTGGAATTGCAGCACTTGACCATTAAACTTAAACTCGGTTTATATTTCATTTTTGGGGTCCTTGCGTTTGCGTTAACCTATTTTTATTTTATGTATAATCCAAGTGAATTAGGCCTTTTTCCAAAATGCCCTTTTTACGCCATTACTGGATTGTATTGTCCGGGTTGTGGAAGTCAGAGAGCAGTTCATCAGTTTCTTAATGGACAAATTTTAGAAGGTCTCCAGCACAACTTTTTAATTTTAATTCTGGCGTTAGTATTATTCTATGATGGCCTCCTATTTTTATTAAATCATTTTATAAAAAAACCTCTTAAAAACCTCTTGCATCAATCCAGAATTACCAATCTGATTTTAATTATAATTTTGACTTTTTGGATTCTAAGAAATATAAACTTTTATCCTTTTACTATATTAGCACCATAAATAAAAGTGAATGTCAGGATTCGATGATTTTATGTTGCCATGTTTAAACAAAACTCTTTTTGGGGTGGAATGTCCGGGATGTGGAATGCAAAGGTCAGTTTCTCTTTTAATTCAAGGTGAATTTATTGCGGCATATAAGATATATCCAGCCATTTATGCACTAATCCTTTTATTCTTGTTTATAGGTTTGAATTTTTTCTTTAAATTTAAAAATTCGAACAAAATAATAACTGTTCTTGCCATTTTATCCATCTTAATCATCTTAATAAATTACGTTTATAAACTAACCTTTTAAAAATTGAATATGGAAACACAAAAACTCAATCCAACGGTCGTATATATTTTAGCAATTTTTGGCTTATTATGCTGTTGCTTTGGCGGTCTTGGATTTATACTTTCAGGCATTGCCTTTTTTATTGCAAACAGTAAATTAAATGCCGCTGAGGCTAATCTTGAAAATTTCGATGCTCAAAGTATGAAAGCCATGAATACGGCTAAAATGGTTGCCTTGGCTATTTTAATTATCAACCTATTATATCTTATATATACTATCTATAGAATTTATAGTATTGGATGGGATGAAATTATGGAGCAATCAACCATAATGATGGAACAGTGGCAACAAACTTAAGATTGATATTATGCATAAAAAAAAGCGACCAGTTTTGGTCGCTTTTTTTATATATCATTTATTTCTCAAACTGTTTGAGTGTTTTTATAATAATAGAAACACAATCCAATAATTGCTCTTCAGTCATCACTAAAGGTGGTGCAAAACGAATAATATTGCCATGTGTTGGTTTGGCTAATAAACCATTATCACGCAATGCTAAACAAATATTCCATGCCGTGTCACTCTCTTCATCATCATTAATTACAATGGCATTAAGCAATCCTTTACCTCTTACCAATTTAGTAATCGAACTGGTTTCTATATATTTTTGTAATTCACTTCTAAATAAATTCCCAAGATAAAATGCGTTTTCTGCCAAATTCTCATCTCTTACTACTTCAAGAGCTGCTATAGCTACTGCCGCCGCCACTGGATTACCTCCAAAGGTACTGCCATGATTTCCTGGTTTAATTACTTTCATGATGTTATCATTAGCCAACACTGCCGAGACAGGATAAACACCACCACTAATAGCCTTTCCTAAAATAAGTATATCAGGTTTCACTTCCGGGGTATCTGAACAATTCTTGTTCTCACAAGAACAATTACCACATGTCGCTAATAAACGACCCGTTCTTGCAATACCCGTTTGTACCTCATCTGCAATAAATAAGACATTATATTGTTCGCACAAGGCTTTTGCTTTCAATAAATAATCGTCACTTGGCACATACACGCCTGCTTCACCTTGAATAGGTTCCACTAAAAAGCCCGCTACATTTTGATTGTTTTTTAAAGCAGCTTCTAGAGCCTGTAAATTATTATATTCAATTTTTATGAAACCATTGGTAAAAGGCCCAAAATGTTCACGCGCTACAGGATCATTAGAAAATGAAATAATGGTTGTGGTTCTCCCGTGAAAATTATTTTCACAGACAATAATTTCAGCCTTATTCTCAGCGATTCCTTTTACTTCATAGGCCCATTTTCTGCACAGTTTTAAAGCCGTTTCAACAGCTTCTGCACCCGTATTCATTGGTAATAACTTATCAAACCCAAAAAACTCACAGGCAAACTTTTCATATTTACCAAGCATGTCATTATAAAAAGCTCTTGAAGTAAGTGTCAGTGTTTGTGATTGATTCATTAAGGCATTTACAATTTTAGGGTGACAATGTCCTTGATTGACAGCGGAATATGCTGATAAAAAATCATAATATTTTTTTCCGTTTACATCCCAGACATACACGCCTTCTCCTCTAGTAAGTACTACCGGAAGCGGGTGATAATTATGAGCACCATACTTGTTTTCTAACTCAATTGCTTGCTGAGATGTCATTTGTTCTAAAACAGCCATTTTAATTTATATTTAATTAATAAAATAACCATTCCTACTCTACCTTTATTCTTTCGAAAAGTTCGAAAAAGCAGCGTGGGAGAGAAATCATCCCCAGATAGGCCTGCAAGTTAATAAATATTAACCTCTTCCTAAAATGTTATTCAGATATTCTTCCAGTAACAGATAACAACTGTAATTCCAGGCGTTTTAACTCTCTTAAAAGGGCATTTTTATCCATTTGCATCCAAGCAAAAAGCTTCAACATACTTAATGCCATTAAAAACATCATACTTCCTATACCCCATTTTATCAAGTCATTTGTTTGGTCCGTACCAAAAAACATGACCATACAATACACAAATAATGCAAAAAATATTAAGGTCATAATATTCATAATATACATGAGCCATTTATTCTTGCCCTGAAATAATCCTGTGAGCATTTGTAACACATTTTGCTCATTTAAATCTTCATAAAATTTCGCCTCTTCTTTAGTTAAGGTTTCTTTAATTAATTGGTCAATATCCTCCATATTATTTTTCATAATTTCTGTTTTTTAGTGTTTGTTTTAATGATTCTCTGGCATTGAATAATCTTGATTTTATAGTCCCTGAAGGCAGTTCTAAAAGTTTACTTATTTCTTTTAATGAATAGCTTTCCAAATAAAATAGTCGAATAACCACTTGTTGATTAAATGGTAAGGCATTTATCGCTTTCAATAAGTGTTTTTCTGAAGATTTCATAAAATCTTTATCCTCCACTTTTGCGTCTTGCTGATATTTATAGTCTTCTTTTATTTTTTCAGCTTTCTTGTTACTCATAAGAACATCTAAAGATTTTCTATAAACAATTCTGGAAATCCAGCCACCAAAGCTATTGGGGTCTTTCAAATTATTAATATTAAGAATCACCACTTTCCAGCATTCCTGAGCCACATCCTTTGATAAATCAGCATCTTTTAACACCCAAAATGCCTTTTCACAAAGTATTTTGTGCCATCGTTCAACTAATAAAACAAGTGCTTGTTTATTTCCAGATTGAAAATCTAAAACTAAAAAACTATCAGATTTAAATTCCGGATTTTTCATAGGATGCTTTCAGTGTTCTGCATTAATGACAAAAGAATTGGAAAAAGGTTCATTTTATTTTTTAATAAAAACGAAATACTCTGAAAGTTAATCGAAATAAAATGATTTTTATTTACCGCTATTATTATTTTTGCAGCATGTCAAATAGAAATAAAAAACAAGTCTTCACTCATATTGAAGTTTTAGATGCCGGTGCTAAAGGAAAAACAATTGCAAAAGCACCTGATGGCAAAGTTATTTTATTACCCAATGCTGTTCCTGGTGATATTGTTGATGTTCAAACTTTTAAAAAACGAAAAGCTTATTATGAAGGTAAAGCCATTACCTTTCATAAATTATCTGATAAAAGAACGCAACCAGTTTGTGAACATTTTGGTGTTTGCGGTGGCTGCAAATGGCAAGACATGGCTTATGAACACCAACTTTCTTATAAGCAAAATGAAGTAATCAATAACCTAAGGAGAATTGGGCATATTGAATTACCTGACATAACGCCTATTTTAGGTTGTGAAAATCCCTATTTCTATAGAAACAAAATGGAGTTTTCGTTTAGTGACTCTCGCTGGTTAACCGTAGAGGAAGTGAAATCTGATAAAGATTTAGGGGATAAAAATGCTTTGGGATTTCACATCCCTGGCATGTGGGACAAAATCCTGGACATCAAAAAATGTCATTTACAAGAAGATCCTTCTAATGCGATTAGAAATGCTGTTAAGCAATTCGCAATAGATAACCATCTTGAATTTTTTAATACAAGAAATCAATCTGGTTTCTTACGAACTATGATGATTCGCACAGCTAGTACCGGAGACCTGATGGTGATGATTCAGTTTTTTAAAGAAGACAAAAAGAAACGTGAATTGTTATTAGATTATTTGTCTGCTAGCTTCCCGGAAATATCGTCATTGCAATATGTTATAAATGAGAAAGCCAACGACACCATTTATGACCAGGAAGTGATTTGTTACAAAGGTAAAGACCATATTTTTGAAGAAATGGAAGGCTTAAAATTTAAAATAAATGCCAAATCCTTTTACCAAACCAATTCAGGCCAAGCCTATCAACTCTACAAAATTGCCAGGGACTTTGCAGGCTTAACAGGAAAGGAACTGGTGTATGATTTATATACAGGCACTGGTACTATTGCCCAATTTATAGCAAAACAGGCCAAAATGGTCATTGGCGTTGAAGCGGTACCTGATGCTATTATTGCAGCTAAAGAAAACGCACAATTAAATGACATTCAAAACGTTAAATTCTTTGTGGGTGATATGAAACATGTTTTTAATGCTAGTTTTATTGGAAACCATGGCAGGCCAGATGTCATCATTACTGATCCTCCACGTGATGGAATGCATAAAGATGTGGTGCAGCAAATACTAAATATTGCACCTGAAAAAGTAGTATACGTGAGTTGTAACAGTGCCACACAAGCCAGAGATCTGGCATTAATGGATGCACAATATAAAGTAACTAAGGTACAAGCAGTAGATATGTTTCCGCAAACATTTCATGTTGAAAATGTTGTACTTTTGGAAAAACGGTCTTAAAGGACGATCTAAAAGAGAAGTTTAAATAGTATATGAAACATTATAAAATATTAGCCTTATTTTTTGGTATGATTACCATACTCACCATGGGTTGTGAGCCCGATGATATTTGTCCGGAAAGTACCCCAACAACGCCTAATCTAATCATACGTTTTTATGATATCTTGAATCAGGATAGCAAAAAGAATGTCTTTAATTTAAAAGTTCAAGGGGTGGGTAATGAAAATCCGTTAACCAATTATAATGTGGTCACTACAGACTCTATTGTTTTACCATTAAAAACTGATGCCAATACTACACAATATTCACTACATAAAGAATACTCCAACCTTGATAATATTCTTGGAGGCAATGAAGATATTATTACTATAAATTACAGTACTGAGCAAGTGTATGTATCAAGGGCTTGTGGCTACAAAACTATTTTTAAAAACGTTACCTTAACCATCAATAATGATGGCGATAATTGGATACAATCAAAAGAATCAATAAACGATAACCAATCTGTAGAAGATGAAAAAGCAGCACATTTCAAGTTATTTCATTAGTCTTTTTTCTTGTTTGCTGCTTGGTGTATCCCTTCATGCGCAAAACGATAGCATTATAAGTACGGTTAATGATTCGTTAAAAATAAAACTTAAATACGGACTTAGGGTTGGTGGTGATGTTGGGAAACTAATTCGGTCTTTTACCGATGATGATTATAGTGGTTTTGAAGTCAATGCTGATTACAGAATAAAAAAGGCTTTATATATTGCCGGAGAACTTGGTATTGAAGAAAAAACTACCATCAATGATTATTTAGACGTTACAACCACTGGTACCTATTTAAAGGCTGGCGTTGATTATAATATGTATAAAAACTGGCTGGATATGGATAACATGATTTATTCAGGTTTCAGGGTTGGTGCAGCAGCATTTAGTCAAAATTTAAACAGTTTTACAGTTTACAATACAGACCAATATTGGGCACCACAATACGCTTCCGTTGAGTCTCAAAAATTTAATGATTTAACGGCGGTTTGGGTGGAACTAATTATTGGTATAAAAGTAGAATTATTTAATAACCTGTATTTAGGTTTAAACGCGCAACTTAAAGGATTGGTAACAGAAACAATCCCTGCCAATTTTTCAAATATTTATATTCCAGGATTTAATAAAACCTACGATAGTAGTAAAATTGGTGCAGGATATGGCTATTCTATTTCTTACTTAATCCCTCTTTACAAGAGAGATAAAAATTAATATTGAGCCTTTTATTAAGATTATTCTTATTTTTTTATATGTCCCTTTTTTGTTGATCACGAAATAAATTATTGATAATTACATACTTATACCTATTTGTTATTATTTTAATTTTTATACATTCGTGTTTTACAGAGTGAATTGAAACTATTTATACCAACCAAAACCAACCAACCAAATGAATTCTCACAAAACCGAACGACTGCATGCATTAGATTCTTTAAGAGCCATCATGATGATGCTTGGCATTGTATTACACGCTTCAAACACCTATGTAGTAGCTGATTATGGCGCTTCATGGCCTCTAAAAGATCCTTTAAGCACTGCCGGTTATATGGATTGGATTTCGAGTTTTATACACGCATTTAGAATGCCCATATTCTTTGTGGTGGCAGGCTTTTTTGCTTCACTCCTGTTTCATGAACGCTCCTCAGCAAAAATGATGAAAAATAGAGTCAATCGTATTCTCTTACCATTTCTTGTATTTGTAGTGTTATTATGGCCTCTGGTTGGGATTGCCTTTGGCTATTCTAATAATGTGTTTGCAGAAGGAAGTAATCCTCTGGCAACCGCTTCAGAAAGTTTTTCAAATGTTCATGCTTTTATTCCAGAGCACACGATGCATCTATGGTTTTTATATTATTTAGTTTTATATTCAGTAAGCTCCTTTTTAGTTGGATTAATTTTTGAACAACTGCCATGGTTTACTACCAAATCAAGTCAAATATTTGGTTTCATTATTCAAAGACCTTTGGTTAAATTACTGGTTTTTTCTGCAATCACTCTTTGTATTTTAATGATTATGAATCGTACGTGGGTAGCCACCTCATTAAGTTTTATACCAGATTTAAATACTTTTGTTTTTTATGCTTTTTTCTACTTTTCTGGATGGATTTTGTTCAAATCAAAATCTTATTTAAGTAGTTTTATGACTTATGACTGGGCTTTTTCTGTCTTAGCACTTACCCTCTTTACTGTTTATTTTTTAATGGATACTTCGGTGCTCCCATTACAAGTAATGATGCTCATAAAATCAATAAATGTTTGGTTGTTTATTTTTGGTTTTACTGGACTATTTATACGTTATGCCAGCAACCATTCAGCGGTTATGCGCTATGTTTCAGATTCTTCCTATTGGGTATATTTATTGCATTTGCCATTAACCGCCTTCTTACCTGGATTAATTTCAGATGTGCCAATACCTGCTTTTTTTAAATTTTTTATGGTCATGTCGGGCACGGCATTGGTTTGCTTTGTTACCTATCATTATTTTGTAAGATCCACTTTTATTGGAGTGTTTTTAAATGGTAGAAAATATTCCAGAAAATTAGCGGATATTAAATC
>JAHENA010000141.1 GCA_024643405.1 Flavobacteriales bacterium
GGTGATTTAAGTCAGAATCAGCGTGACCTGGTAATGAAATCTTTTAGAAATAAACAAATTGAAATGTTGGTTGCTACAGACGTAGCAGCACGAGGTATTGATGTTGATGACATCACGCACGTTATCAATTACCAGTTACCTGACGAAATTGAAACCTATACACACCGCAGTGGTCGTACCGGTCGTGCAGGAAAAACCGGAGTTTCAATGGTCCTTGTTTCAAAGAGTGAGGTCAGAAAAATAAAAAGTATCGAACGTATTATCAAAAAACAGTTTGATAAAAAAGAGATTCCTGATGGTATGGAAATTTGTGAAGTGCAACTGATGTCTCTTGCCAATAAAATTCACAATACTGAAATCAATCATGAAATCGATAAATATTTAACCAGTATCAATGCGTTATTTGCAGATTCAAGTAAAGATGATTTAATTAAAAAATTCTTTTCTGTTGAATTTACTCGCTTTTATAATTACTATAAAAAAACAAAAAATCTTAATGTGGAAGCTTCTTTTTCTGATGAAAGAGAATTTTCTAAAGAATCCAATTCTACCCGCTATTTTATAAATGTTGGTAGCAAAGATGGTTATGATTGGATGAGTTTAAAGGACTTCTTAAAAGATGTCTTAGAACTTGGAAGAGATGATGTTTTTAAAGTTGAAGTTAAAGACAGTTTTTCATTCTTTAATACCGAAAAAGAATTACAAGAAAAAGTGTTGGCCTTCTTTACTGATTATAAACATGATGGCAGATTTGTAAATGTTGAAGTCTCTGAAAATAGAGGTGGTGACAGAAGCAGAAGCAGAAGTCGTGGTCCTAGACGTGATGACAGAAAAGGTGGTGATAGCAGAAATAGCGATAGACGTAGTGGCTCAAGAAGTGAAAAACGAAGTTTTACATCTGATTCCGGAAACAGAAGTGAAAGAAGACGTTCTGAAAGCAGTTCTAAACCAAGACGTTCTGGCGGCTCAGAATCTAAATCATCCTCTTCAGGTTTTGACAGGCCTAGACGTTCAAGAAGATAATTTATAAATCAAACCTCTTTGATACAATCAAAGAGGTTTGTTAATTTTAAGTCAAAATATTACCATGGTATAAAATTTGACATTTAGTTTACTATTTTTATACCCAATTAAAAATTGAATGAAAACGTATTTATTTCTATTTATTTTTTTACTAACAACTGTTTTTTGTTTATCACAAGAAATCACGACAAGTGTTAAAGGAGTTGTAATAAATAGTGCTGACGATACGCCTCTTGAAAGTGTCAATATTGTAAACCTCAATGAGGTTATAGGAACGGCAACAAATAGTAAAGGTGAATTTGAAATAAAGGCTAAACCTAATGACACCTTACATTTTTCTTATTTAGGTTTTAAATCAATCAAAGTTAGAGTAACCAATGACTGGATTAAATTTGGGAGTGCTAAAATAGAATTAACTGAAGTAGCCTTAGCTCTGGAGGAAATTGTCATCAATCAATTAAAACTCACTGGCTATTTAGAGGTTGATATCAAGCAAGTCCCAATCAATAATAACTACCGCTATAGTATTTCAGGTTTACCAAGTACAGGTTATGAAGCCAGTTCTCCAACTGCCATTACAAGAGTATTAGGTTCCATATTTAATCCTGCCGATTTTTTGAATAGAATGTTTGGTAAGAAACCAAATGAAATGCGAAAGCTTAAAAAAATGAAACAAGATGATGAAATCAGGAATCTTCTTGCTTCAAGATTTGACAGAGAAATGCTTACGGCGTTATTGCAAGTGGATCGGGTTGACTTAGATGAAATTGTGAGCCAATGCAACTATTCAAAAGGTTTTATTCAAACGGCCAATGATTTACAAATACTAGATGCTATTAGTGAATGTTATGAGGAATATAAACTTTTGAGCAGAGGAAGAACCAATAGATTATAGCACAGAGAATTTCTATTAGACTTTTTCCAATAAAGCCTTCAGGTTGTTCAGCCCCTCTTCAAAATCTTTACCAACTGCTTTATCCATATTGTAAAATAACATAAATATATTAGCAGGAAATTTATTTTCTCCGGAAAAACCCCATGTCACTTTGGTTTGCATTTTACCTAAATTTTCTACTTGGGTAATGGCACGAGATTTAGATTTCCATGGCCTAGTAAAACGTAATTCGGTCTCTATTCTATCATTCTGAACGATTTCTATTATTTCCTGTTCTCCAGAACCAACCTCACTATTCCCCTCCCATTTTGAAATAAAACCAACTTCACCATCAATTCCAAAATATTCTTGTTGGATGTTAGGATCTTTCTTTTTCCAGGGAGACCAATGATCCTGATTTTTAATAAATTTTAAGTATTCAAAAACACCACTATGTGGTCTATCAATTATAACGCTTCTCCGCACCTCATATCTCTTTGGGGCTAGAAAAGCAAGCATAACAAAAATTGCCACTATGAGTAAAGTGATGAGGAAGAAAAACATAAATGCTATTAATTAGTTGGTTGATTAAATTTAAAAAAAATATTTTATTTTTAAAAGTAAATAAATAGTCTTATCAAAATCATTATTTTTAGTTAAAGTACATCTTTTATCAGAAAACATATTAAGAATAAATCCAAAATGATAATATTAAATACTCAATGAAACATATTGTTGTCCTTACCGGAGCTGGTATGAGTGCCGAAAGTGGGCTCAAAACCTTTAGAGAAGCCGATGGTCTATGGGAAGGTCATGATGTAACAGCGGTTGCTTCGCCTCAAGGTTTTATTTCAAATCCCGAATTAGTTTTAGATTTTTATAATCAAAGAAGAAGACAGCTCTTAAGCGTACAACCCAACTCTGGTCATTTTGATTTAGCACAATTAGAGAAACATTATAAAGTCACCATTATCACTCAAAATATTGACGATTTACATGAACGCGCCGGGAGCAGTCATGTCATTCATTTGCATGGTGAAGTTCTGAAAGTGAGAAGTACCTTTGATGAAAACGATATTCAAACCTGGAAAAAGGATTTACTTTTAGGGGATACTTGTAATAAAGGCTATCAACTTAGACCTCACATTGTTTGGTTTGGTGAAGCTGTCCCTATGATTGAAAAAGCTATTGATGTTTGCCTGACGGCTGATATTTTAGTGGTTATTGGAACCTCTATGCAGGTGTATCCTGCGGCAAGTTTGATTCATTATGTGCCAGAAAATACCCAAACCTATTTTATTGACCCTAAACCTGCGTTAGTAACCAAAAAGAACGTAACTGTAATTGCAGAAACAGCCACACTTGGTGTTAAAAAATTAAAAACACTCATTAGTGAGACCTAATTGTTGATTACTTTTTTAAATCAATTTGCTTTAAATTTTCAATACGATTTCTTATTAAAAAGTCGTCAATAGTTTCAAAATGTTCAATAACGCGCTGGTCTTTAAACTCAAATACTTTTTGAGATAAACCTTGAAGAAAATCCCGATCATGAGACACCAGAATCAAAGTACCATCAAAGGATAATAACGCTTCTTTTAAAACATCTTTTGATTTTAAATCAAGGTGATTGGTTGGCTCATCCAGAATCAACAAGTTCACTGGTTCCAGTAGTAATTTCACCATGGCTAAGCGGGTTTTTTCACCACCGGAAAGCACACTTACTTTCTTATCAATGTCATCGCCTTTAAACATAAAGCGACCTAATATGTTTTTGATTTGGGTTCTAACATCGCCTTCAGCCACTTCATCAACTGTTTGGAAAATGGTTAAATTCTCATCTAATAAAGAGGCTTGATTTTGAGCAAAATATCCCACTTTAACGTTGTGCCCTAAATGACACTTCCCTTCTACTTCAATCTCACCCATGATGGCTTTAATCATCGTTGATTTACCTTCACCATTTCGGCCAACAAAGGATACTTTTTCACCTCTTGAGATAGACATATTCGCATGTTTAAAGACCACATGTTCACCATAAGACTTTGATAGATCCTTGACCGTAACCGGATAATCTCCTGAACGTTGTGCCGGTGGAAAACGCAATTTTAAAGCTGAAGTATCAATTTCATCTATTTCAATAATTTCAAGTTTCTCCAACATGCGCTCTCTAGAGTTGACCTGGTTCGTTTTTGAGTAAGTCCCTTTAAAACGTTCTATAAAAGCCATATTATCGGCAATAAATTTTTGTTGCTCGTTATACGCTTTAACTTGGTGTGCTCTTCGGTCTTCGCGTAATTGCAAGTAATGTGAGTAATTGGCTTTATAATCATAAATACGACCCATAGTCACTTCAATAGTTCTATTGGTAATATTATCAATAAAGGCCTTATCATGTGAAATTACCATCACCGCTTTTGCCTTATTGATTAGAAAGTCCTCCAACCAAATAACCGATTCAATATCAATATGATTCGTTGGCTCATCTAATAAAATTAAATCTGGTTTCTGTAATAATATTTTAGCCAACTCAATACGCATGCGATATCCGCCACTAAACTCACTGGTTAATCTTGTAAAATCTTCACGTTTAAAACCTAGACCTCCTAATGCTTTTTCTACTTCCGCGTCATAATTCACATCCTCAAGTGCATAATATTTTTCACCTAAATCTGAAACTTTGGTAATGATATTCATATAGTCATCAGACTCATAATCTGTTCTAGTCTCCAACGCTTTGTTGAGACGTTCCATCTCATCACGCATTTCAAAAATATGATTAAAGGCTTTTGAAGCCTCCTCAAAAACAGTACAGTTATCTTCTGTCAACAAATGCTGAG